>CANQCM010000005.1 GCA_947589625.1 uncultured Alphaproteobacteria bacterium | reverse complement strand
GAACAAGCATCTGCGGCGGCACAAATTGGTGCGGCAATTGATAATGGCGGTTTTTCAGTACATTTAATTGACGGCATCACTGGCAGTGGCAAAACACAGGTTTATTTTGATTCTGCGTGGCGTGCGTATAGTCGTGGTCAATCGGTTCTGATAATGATGCCCGAAATTGCATTAACTGCGCAATTTATGACGCGGTTTGCCGCGCGTTTTGGGCAAAAGCCTGTTGTTTGGCACAGTAATTTAACCGCGGCGCGTCGTCGTGAAATATGGCGCGGCGTGTTGCGTGGCGATATTCGTATGGTGGTTGGTACGCGCAGCGCGCTGTTCTTGCCGTGGCAAAATCTGGGCTTGATTATTATTGATGAAGAACATGACCCATCATACAAGCAAGAAGATATGGGTAATTATCATGCGCGCGATATGGCGATTTTGCGTGCGTCTATTTCAGGTTTCCCCGTTGTATTGGCCAGTGCAACGCCTGCCGCAGAAACAGTGCAAAATGTAATTACTGGGAAATATAAATGTCTGAAATTAACCGCGCGATATGGCGGTGCTGTATTACCCACAATTGAAACGATTGATTTACGCGAAAATCGCCCAACATCGTATCTGGCGCCAGATGACAAGTCAGAACAAACAGGTATGTTGTCGCCCATGTTATGCGATGCAATTACGCAAACACTGGCAAATGGTCATCAGGTTATGCTGTTTATAAATCGGCGTGGTTTTGCGCCAATTGTGCAATGCAAAAAATGTGGGTATGTTGCCACCTGTCCTGACTGCAGTGTTGGCATGGCATATCATAAACAGAACAATAAACTGGTGTGCCATATGTGTGGTCGCCTTGCGCCATTGCCACAAAAATGCCCAGAATGCGGAAATGAAATTTCAATGCGTGGCGCAGGTCTGGAAAAAATTGCCCAAGAAGTCAATGCCCGTTTTCCGCATGCGCGTGTTGCGCTGGTTTCCAGTGATACAATCGCCAGCCGCCAAACACTGGAACGGTTGATTAATAAAATGGAAAACGGCGAGATAGATGTTCTGATTGGTACGCAAATCCTTGCCAAAGGAAATCATTTTCCAAATTTAACTTTGGTTGGTGTGGTTGATGCAGATATGGGTTTATTTGGTACAGATTTTCGTGCAGGCGAACATACATTTCAACAGTTATTCCAAGTTGCAGGGCGTGCTGGTCGTGGTGCAATCGCTGGTCGCGTTTTAATGCAAACATATATGCCAACGCACCCCGTCTTGCGCGCAATTTGTAATGGCGACCGCGATACATTTATGACGGGCGATTTAGAATCGCGCCGCGCTGCAAAAATGCCCCCGTTTGGTCAATTGATTGCCGTAATAATAGAAGGTCAGCGCGAATCTGTGCTGCAAAAATATTGCCAGAATTTAGCAGCGGCGGCACCTGTGGCAGACGGCGTAAAAATAATGGGGCCTATTTCTGCCCAGATTTATCAGATAAGAAATTGGTATCGTATGCGTTTTTTGGTATCGGGCGATGCGCGTGCGCATTTGCAACCACTGGTTTCATACTGGTTAGGCAAAATCAAGACGCCAACAAATATACGCGTTAAAATTGATGTGAACCCACAAAATTTTTCTTGAGTTATTTTTATATCAAACAACTTCGGTCACAGCACGCAAAGAACCATCGCGCGACAGTTGCACTACGCGAATTTTCTGTTTCATCTCTGCGATTAAATCTGTGCGATTGTATGCAGGTTGCGTGTGTAAAATTCTGTCTGCAAATGCAGAATATGCAGCATCTGCACTTTCGGCATGAATTGTTGTATAAAAATGTTCATGGCCTGTACCCAACATTTCCCACAGTACTGCGGCATTATCTGTTGAAATTTCGCCCCCAATAATAACATCAGGTGTCATACGTACGACCAAATCCAGCAATCGCGCATAGTTAAATTCGTTGTTTTGTTCTGTACGCGACAAAATAAAATGCACACGGTTTTGTTGTGGAACACGAATTTCGCGCGCATCTTCAACCGTTATAACACGACTGTTTTGGTCAATCAAAGTCAACATGTGATTCAAAAATGTCGTTTTACCTGTTGCGGTTGCACCACTGATAAGAATAGGGCTGCCGTCATTGATTGCAGACATCAATCTGTCGTATGGGTCATCAGGTCGTACACTTTCGCGCGGTTTTATTTGCATTAATTTTTCGCCGCGCTTTAGATGATAGTTTTCAAAACTGGTATCTGTTGCGCCACCACCACGAATATTCAGTGCCACACCGCCTGTTACATCGCGGTCGTCATATTGCACATTTGGCCCTGCAATTGCAGTAAAACGGTGATTACCAGGTAATGTTGCATAAACCACAGGCATTCCATGAACTGGATCAAATGGTCGTTCATAAATATTTGCCACAGTATGAATTAAATCAATCAAATATTGTTTCGTTAAAACTTCGGCATTATATGCAACCCATGGCACACGCGCACCATGCAGGCGCATCCATACTTCCCCTGCGTGATTTATTGCAATTTCTTCTACGAACGATGGGGTATAGAATTCTTGCAACGGTTTCAGTAAAGATTCCAGAACTATATTTGACATGATTTAATTTTATCATAAATCCTGACTTGAATCAAAATTCTTTATTTGTTAAAATTAAAAAAAAGAGAGAAAATCATGAAGACAAAATTCTTAATCGCGTTATGTTCAATTTTGGCATTGGGCGCATGTAATAAAGGCGATACACCATATAATACTGAAGATTTCGCCCAAGGTGGGCCTGACGCACCGTTGTATAACGAACGCACCAGTACATTTATGCAATCTGAAAATCAATATTCAAACATTGATTCTTACAAGCCAAAAGATGCGGCAGAAAAAGAACAAAATAATAACAAGTGGAATACTTCGCGCATGGAAACACGGTGGCAAGAATATCGCGGCACTATGGTACGGGTTCAGATTTTACTGGGTAATACCGATTTGCGTGAAATGCGCCTGCGTTTGATGCAAAATGCCGATGGTATGGACGTTGATGGCGATGCGCGTACTATTCTGGCCAAGGTTGCAGATTATGAAATGAAACGCGTGTGTGGCCGTAACGCAGACAGTATTGTTATGGTTTATGACCGTCCATCGTTTGATGTGATGCGTCCAACACCATATTATGATTATCGTATAGAAGCCGAAGGTTCAACTATGCGTGAATACGGTTTCAGATGTGTTTATAATTATTAACAAAAGGGTGAAATATGAAAAAAATATTTTCTGTAATTGCAATGTGCAGTGTCTTTGGACTTGGCGCATGTGATGCGCAATCAGGCGCACAAAATGGTGATACGGTTATAATTGATTTCGCAGGCTATTTAGACGGCGAACAATTTGCAGGCGGTACTGCAAATGGTTTTCCATTAAAACTGGGCAGTAATCAATTTGTCCCAGGGTTTGAAGAACAATTGATTGGCGCGACCAAGGGCGAAGTGCGCGATGTAAATATCACATTTCCAGAAAATTATTATCCTGAATTGGCTGGGAAATCGGTTGTGTTCAAAGTAACTGTTCAAGATATTGTTAAAGAATAAAATAACCCCCAAATATGGGGGTTTTTAATTGAAATTAAAATCTTAATCAACAGCCATAATAAATATTTTTGCGCGATTTGCTGCGGCGATAACTGCGGGTTTGTTCACAACAAAACATGTGCGTGCATTTACAATGATTCCGCGCAAGTGCGCCGCCGCCACTGCATTAACTGTATCAACACCAATCGCAGGTATATCAATTCGTAAATCTTGTCCTGGTTTTGTCATTTTTGCAAAAACACCACTGGCGCGTTTTTTATTTGCGCGCATTTCAACCACGCGTTCCAGCATTTTCGCAGTGCCTTCGGCGGCTTCTACGGCGATAACTTGTTTATCAACAACAACAGATGCGCCAATGTCCGCCGCGCCGATGGTGTGCGACACATCAACGGCGCGTTCAATATTGCGCAAATCTGCGCGTGTTGGCTTGGTACGGGTTTTTATCCCCGATGTTTCAAATGTCAATTCTGGCGCGGCGTCTTGTGCAGCAACAACCGTAAATCCACGCGCCCCCAGCGCTTTATTTAATGCAACAGCCATTGAATCATACCCCCGTTGATGTCTTAAAATGCTGATAAATGCAGACAATGACCATAAATCAGGTCTGATGTCTGACAGGTTTGGGTGACCCAATGCACCCACAAAAGTTACCTTGGAAATACCGCGGCGTCGCAGTTCCCGTGCCGCAGGCCACGCACCACCAATGCGCACAACCATATCTGGTTTTAATCGGGCATCATAAAAGTTTTTTATGCCGATTGTATAAACGTCCCACCCGTTCTTTTTTAACGCATCACGCGTAAAGAACGGCAAATCAAGTGCGCCTGCAACCAATGCAATTTTTTTGTCTGTGTTTTTCTTCATGCTTATAATGGTACGAATAAATGATACTGGAATCAAGTTTCAATTTGTGTTAGAATTTTATCAAGATTTAATTATGGAATAAAAAAATGAAAAAAATATCATATCTTGCATTTCTAGTTTGTGCAATCAATTGCGGTTTTGCATATGGCGCATATTCCGATTCAAGTTTTCGCCAAGAAGTGCGTCACGGATTAGATATCGTGGGCGCAGAACGTAATATAGATAAACCTGATGTTGCACCTGGTGAACTGGGCGCTGATGTATATCAATATGTCGGTGTCGCAGAAAATGACGATTATAAAATATTTATCCCTGCATCAATGTATTTGCGCTTGGGCGGTGGGATAAATCTGGATTTTGCCACAGACAAGGCGACTTTTAATGACGCCGAATATAAACCGTCAGACAGCTGGACAACACAAATCGGACTTGGGTGGAATTTATCGTCTTATGTTCGGGGCGAAGTTGATTTTCAGCAATTAACATTTTCTTTTTCAGGGTTGCCCGATGCACAGGCACAATATCAAACATTAGGCGGTATGCTATATTTTGATTTGGCGCGCCGCTATGTACAACAGGGCGATATTACCCGCCGCAGAACATTTGTGCCATTTATCGGCGTTGGCGCAGGTTTTGGTCATTATCAATTTGAAGGCGAACATGGTGCAGGCGGTCTGGTCTTGGCGGCGCCACGCGCGGTTGCAGGTTTGAATGTTATGTTCACTGATTTAATCGGCATAGATGTTTATTACCAATATCAAATGATGATTGGTGATGGTTTTGGCTGGTCTGTCCATGGCGGTGTTGATAACATCAGCAATTTTATGGCTGCATTACGGGTGAATTTCTGATAGGGGGAACAAATGGTGAAATCTAAAATATTTATGGCAGTTTTGATGTTTATGCCAATTATGGCAAATGCGTCTATTTTGTATAGAGTAGAGCAAACGAGTACCCCCGTTCCCGATGCACCAAATGGATATGATGCACATGCTTTTTCGCGTGAACATCCGTTTTATATTGGCGGCGCATATGATTTTTCAATGTGGGCATCTGGCACAGGCGATAATAATTTCCATGTCGGTGGAAAAAACACTTCGTCTTTTGATGTGTCTGTGGGTATGCGTATCCAAGATATATTTCGGTTAGAGGCGAATTATTCGCATACATCTGCAAAATGGACTAAATTTAGTTTAACGGGCGAAACATTTATGCTAAATGCGATATTTGATGCGCGTATTGATAACATATATCGTATATTTAGAACACAAATGATTGTGCCGTATGTCGGTGTTGGCGCAGGTGCGTCTTGGGACAAGGCAGATGATGTTGAAATAGGGCATAAAATATCGCCTGTGGCAGCGGCTTTGGCAGGCATTGGGTTTGAGCTGGGCGAATATTTTACCGTTGATTTAGGGTACAGATATCTTTATATGTTTGACCCAGATTTTGATTTAATTTCAGATTTTGCGCCAATTGCACATCAATTTCGTGCAGGGGTTCGTGTGAATTTCTGATGGTCAAAACATGTCCCTTCTTTGGAAAATGTGGCGGTTGCAAATTTGATTTTGCCGCCACAGATTATCGCGAAAAAAAACTGAAACAATTTCCAATTTCTGACCATGACGCGCCGTTTTGGGCGCCTGTGGGTGCGCGGCGGCGCGCGGATTTTTGCTTTTCAGACGGTAAATTCGGATTTTTTGCGCCGCATTCCAAAGATATTGTGCAAATAACCAATTGTCCAAATCTGGTTGATGAAATAAATAATATTTTGCCGCGTGTGGCAGCATTGCCATGGAGTGGTTCTGGTGCGTGCTTGATAACACTGTGCGACAACGGTATTGATATAAATATTGAATCAAATGTGCCGTTTTTTAGTACTGAATTCAAAAACGCCATGGCAAAATTGCCGATATTGCGCGCAACATGGAATGGTAAAGTCATTTGCGAGAATGCCGAGCCCACAATAAATTTTAACGGACAAATTGTGCCATATACGGCTGGCGCGTTTTTACAGCCGACTTTACCCAGTGAAAGCGCCGTACGTAATATGGTCATAGATGCGGCATCGCACGCGCGCCATGTCGCAGATTTGTTCTGTGGTTTGGGCAATTTTACATACGCAACAGGTGCAGACGGGTTTGATATTGCAGGCATTGGCACATCGCGCGATTTATTCCGCCGACCTTTGTCAGATCGCCAATTAAATCAATACGATTGTGTCATAATTGATCCACCACGCGCAGGCGCAATGGCGCAATGTAAAGAACTGGCAAAATCTAATGTTGCACGCATTATATATGTATCGTGCAACCCAGAATCTTTTCGCCGTGACGCGTCTATATTGATCAGTGGCGGCTATAAAATAACGCGTGTTGTACCCATTGACCAATTCGTGGGCAGTGCGCACTGGGAACTGTTTGCGATTTTGGAAAAATAATCAGATTTGATAAAAAAAACGCCGCTGGTTTCCCAGCGGTGTTTCCGAATGCCCAGAAAGGAAGGAAAGGAGAAAAAGAAATAGGCATTCTAAACTGTCAAAAGGGGCGGTGCCCAAGGCCCAGAGGAGAGAGAATGTAGGAGGGAGTCTGAATCCCTGGACACCATGTCAACGACTTTTGTCTTTGACGAATCAGAATATAATACACAAATCACAGTTTGTCAAGTAGTTTGTCAAAAAATTTTTTTATTTATTTTTTATGGCGGATTTCTGGGATTTTATCTTTAGGAAATGGTGCTTATTGAAAGGTTACCGCCACTGGAATAAAATCAAGACGTATGGATTATTGCCCATGAACGGTCATGGACACCAATAAACAGAGGAGAGAAAAAAATGACACATGATGATGTTTGGCGTGCAATTGAAAAATTCGCGATGGAACACGGAATGTCTTGTTCTGGGTTGGCAAAATGCAGTGGTCTGGACCCAACAACATTTAATAAAAGCAAACGTTGGTCCAAAGAGGGTCAGCCCCGTTGGCCTTCAACCAACAGTATTTCCAAGATTTTGTCTTCAACAGGGGCAAAAATAAACGATTTTACCAAGTTTATTGATAATCCAGACCAAGAACGCGAATAATATTTGCACAAAAAAATACACCGCGCCATTGTGCGCGGTCTTTTTTATGGACAAATGGCAATTGTTTTATTATTGTGAATATATGTTAAGCGGCGTCAAAATATATACTAATGATAATGTGTGGCGGCAAATCTTGACAGATTTGAACGCGCATGTGGTTGACGCGCCTGATAATGTGGCACTGAATTTTGACCAGATTGAATTGAATTTACCCGTCAGTGCGATGGAATTAAAATCTGCGATACTAGATGCCGCAGATGTCCATAAAATGATTACGCAGATTCTGGGTCGCAATGTTGCGTTGTCGTTGTTGCAATCGCATATCGTGATTTTGTTGCATAAATCTGGCGGAATGTCTATTGGCGAATTGAAAAGTGCGCTGGGGTTTTCGCCAACAACGGCAACACATGCGGTTGATACAGCAATTTACCAATTGCGGCGCATATTGGGGCATGATTTTATAAAAAACGTCAATGGGGTTTATAAAATTGGCAACATATAAATTGATTTCTTTTGATAAAATCCCCAGTACCCAAACATATGCGTTGGATATGATTGCAGATGGTAATGCGTCTGACCACATTGTCATTGTTGCCGAGGCACAATCCGCAGGCCGTGGGCGGTTCAAACGTACATGGGTGTCGCATCACGGAAATTTATATGCCAGTTTTATTTTTTCGTCTGATGAACGCGACCCACGGTTAAGCTATGTTATTGCGGTCGCAATTGCTGAAACAATTTTATCTTTTGGCATCGTGCCACAAATTAAATGGCCAAATGATATTTTAATAAATGGTGACAAGGTTTGTGGGGTCTTGATTGAATATTCTGGTCGTTTTGTTGTATGTGGCATTGGCATAAATATAAAAACATCGCCAACCGTTGAACAATATAAAACAACACATTTGAATAAATATGCAAATGTTGACAAGACAGAATTGCTGAATCGGTTGATGCGCAATATTGATAAATGGATGCGAACAGATTTTGCAGTTGTTCGCGCGCGATGGACAGATCTTGCAATTGCGTTGAACAAGCCTGTGAAATACCGCGGCGAAAGTATGGAATTGATTGGCATAAATGAAAATGGTGCGCTGGTGTTGCGACATGGTTCAAAATATTTAATGGCATATGGCGATGAAATCAGTATCTGAAAAAGCCTATAATTCTGCGGCTTTGGTGATATTGTCTTGACATTGAATTTAATTTATGATATAATATGGGACATATAAAAGGTAAAATTATGCCCGCACATTGTTGCGGTTTTTTTTATTCTTGTCGCGCCGTATGGCGCGATTTTTTATAAAGGAAACAAATATGCATTTGGAACTGATAAAAAACACAGATTCTGAACAATCTGTGGCTTATAAAATCGCGCGCGTTGTTTTTGCTGAAACAGGTGCAGATTCTTTATATGGCGTTATGGCATTAACATCAATGATAAATAATTTGCATAACAAATCAGGACGCGAATATACAGATATTATATCTGATAAAAATATATTCAGCGCACTGGACAGTTCATCGCCACAAAATGCGTTGATGAATGTTGATGCAAAATCGCGTGCGTTTCAAATGTGTGTTCGCGTTGCAACGCGAATGTTGCGTGGCGTGTTAAATGACACATGCAACGGTGCAACAATGTTTCATCATTCTGATGTTATGCCAGATTGGGCAACATCACGTGGGTATATTGCCGATATTGATAATATGCTGTTTTATCTTTAAGGGAGTGTTCAATGAATAAAATAATCAAAGGTGGTTGTCTTGCAGGACATCGCACATACATTATTTCCGCGGTCGGAATTGTATCTGCGATTGGTGCTTATCTGGTGGGCGATACAGATGTATTCACAATGATGCAGGCTGTATTCACATTAGGCGGCATTTATTTTCTGCGTAAATCCAGCGAAACCAAAGGAAACGAAAATGGAAAAAATTCCTGAAAAATTTCTTAATCAAGATGGAACATTAAACGCAAACGCGTTAATGAAATCATATTCTGAATTAGAAAAGAAAATTGGTACAATGGTTTCAATTCCAGATTCTAAATCAGATGATGCAACGCGTCAAAAATTTAATCGTGCAATTGGTGTGCCGATGTCAGCGGACGAATATCCGACAAATGAATTGTTTGATGATGAAAATATCAGAAAAAAATTTCATGAAATCGGTCTAACATCATCACAAGTTGAACAGATTTATAAACTGGCAGAAGATTTTTTATCACCGATTGTTGCAGAAATTTATTCTGTGCAAAACGAATCTAATGAAATGGCGGTGTTGGAAAAATTTTTCGGATCGCGTGAAAAAATGAATGAAGCATTACATGCAATTGATTTGTTCGGTCAGAAATTTTTACCTGCTGATGCGTTTGATGCGTTGTGTGCGTCAGCCCAAGGAATCCAAAGCATTTACAAGATGATGCAATCAATTGAACCGCATGTTCAAACAGATAAAAATACAAATGAAAATTTATCTGATTCTGATTTAAGACGCATGATGAGTGATCCAAAATATTGGCGCGATCACGATGCAGAATATGTTCGCAAAATTGAAAACGGTTTTAAGAAATTGTATTCGTAAAAAATTCATTTTCTTCTTTACTAATTTTTTTGTTTCAGATAAAATAAAAGTAAGAACAAAATAATTTGTTCTAAACAAAAAATAAAAACGATAAAGGAGAGAAGAATGTCATTGTTCTCGAAAAAACCAGCTGCAAAACCAGCAGCAAAAAAAGTAGCAGCGAAAAAAACAGCTGCTAAAAAAACTGTTGCAAAGAAACCAGCAGCAAAAAAAGTAGCGGCAAAAAAACCTGTTGCTAAAAAAACTGTTGCAAAGAAACCAGCAACAAAAAAAGTAGCAGCGAAAAAACCTGTTGCTAAAAAAGCAGTTGCAAAAAAAGTAGCGGCAAAAAAGCCAGTTGCTAAAAAAACTGTTGCAAAAAAACCTGCATGCGGTTGCAAAAAAACAGCAGCGAAAAGAAAATAATTAAATCCCCACAATCGTGGGGTTTTAATTTAACACCCAGACATTTGTTTGGGTGTTTTTTTTATAAAAGATTCAGTCATATTTATGTGCGCATGGTATGACTGAATTTTTTAATTTGGATAATCCCATATGGGACCCGATGTTTGTTCTTGGCGCATTTATTTGCATAACCATAAAACAAATTTAATGGGCGCACGATTTATTCGTGCATGTTTTACCATATTAAATAAAAGGAATATAAATGTCTGTTTCCATAGATAATGTCTTCGTGAAACAATTTGAAGCAGATGTTCATCTGGCATATCAACAGATGGGCACAAAATTGCGTTCTACGGTGCGCAGTAAATCTGGTGTTGTAGGTGCGTCTACAACATTTCAAAAGGTTGGCCGGGGTATTGCCAGTACTAAATCGCGTCATGGCATTGTACCTGTGATGAATTTGAACCATGAACCTGTTGAATGTATGTTGCAAGATTATTATGCAGGCGATTGGGTTGACGCGTTGGACGAACTGAAAACAAATATTGATGAACGGCGCGTTGTTGCGTCTGCTGGTGCATATGCATTGGGGCGCAAGACAGATGAATTGATTGTGTCTGCAATGTCACAGGCAACTAATAATGTGGGCGATTACAGCACTGGTTTAACCAAATCAATGATTTTGTCTGCGGTTGAAATATTGAATACCAAAGATGTTCCTGATGACGGGCGGCGTTTTGCGGTTGTTGGTGTACATCAATGGAATCAATTATTAAGCCTAGATGAATTTGTGTCGGCTGATTATGTTGGTAATGATTTGCCATTAGTTTCTGGTGGGTCTGCCAGAAAATGGCTGGGCATTACATGGGTGTTGTATAACGGTTTGCCATTAACCGATGAAAATCGTGATTGCTTTCTGTATCACGCGTCCAGTATTGGGCACGCATGTGGTCAAGAAGTCAAAACTGATATTTCATGGCACGGCGAACGCGCTGCGCACTTTATCAGCAACAGCATGGCGCAAGGCGCGGTCTTGATTGACAATGATGGTATTGTTCGTATCAAATGCAAAGAAACTGATGCATAAATAAAAAAGGATTTAACATGGCTTTTCAAAATAAAAATCTGTCGGTAATTGCATATGCAAATGGATTCACATTGTGGCACTATGCGGCAAAAGAAGATATGTCCGCAATTTCCGCCGCGGAATATTTTAACGATGTTAAAACCTTGATGAACACTGGCGATATTGTTATTGTTAATGCAAATGATGGCACAGCAATCAAGGTAATCACAGTTGATGGTGGGAATGTAAGCATGGGTGCATTGGCATAATGTTTTATAAACCCAATCTGAACCGCAGACAATTTGTCTGCGGTTTTTATTCATAACAAGGAAATAAAAAATGCTGACCAAAATAGATTTATGTTCAATGGCATTGTTGAAATTAGGCGAACAGCCAATTCAATCTTTGATGGACGATACGGCAACTGCGCAATTGGCGCGAACATTATTTGACCCAATTACAGATTCGTTATTGGCGATGCACCCGTGGCGATTCGCATGCAAGAAATATGATTTAGTAAAAAATGATAATGGCGATTTTTTGATACCAGCGGAATGTATTCGGGTTATCAGATGTAATGGTGAAATTATAGGCAACAGAATTATTGCGTCATCAGACGCAATTTCTATTCTGGGCATATCGCGTGTTGCGCCAGAATCGTACCCCAGTTATTTTGCGTCATTAGTGGCGACAAAACTGGCAATGGAATTTTGCATACCGTTGTCGGGCGAACAATCAGTATTCAGAATGTTGGCGGCACTGTACGAATCTGAATTGCAATCTGCGAAATTCATAGACAGTACGACATCTGTGAACGATAAAATCCAAAATTTTTCTTTAATCAATGTGCGGTTCTAGCCAAAAGGATTATTTATGCCTGATTTTATTAAAACACAAAACAATTTTGCAAATGGCGAAGTGTCGCCTGAATTTTATTCGCATGATAATCTGAACGGTTTAATGCGTTTGGAAAATATGGACGTAATGTCAGGTGGTGGTTTGAAACGACGCGATGGATTAGAGATTGTGAATAATATACCTTCAGATGCACGATTAGTGCCTTTTTCCGTTGCAGAAGACGAAGAATATTTGTTAGTACTGGGCGCCCAGCATATATATGTCTATCGTGACGGCAAATTGTGTGATAATTTGTTATCGCCGTGGAATATAAATGATTTGGCTAAATTACAATATGCCCAACGATTTGGAACAATGATATTTGTTCACCCTGAATTTAGACCAATGGTATTAAAAAAATATGGCGAAGATTTTGAATTGATTGCGTTTGATTTTGTACGAAATGACGAAAATATGAATGAAATGATTCCGTTTATGCGGTTTGAGGATTCTGAAAATATCACAATTACAATTTCTGCAAACAGTGCAGGTAATAATTTCGCAACATTAACAACGAATCGGGACTTTTGGACACCCGACAGTGTCGGCAGCCGTGTCTTGGTTCAATCGCGTCAGTGGCTGGTTGATACATATATTGATGCCACACATGTGCGCGCATATACCAATGGTGCGTACAGTGCATCATCTGGGGCAACATCAGATTGGGGCGAGGCTGCATTTAGCAATCGGCGCGGTTGGCCATGCAGTATTACATTTCATCAAGACCGTCTGGTCTTTGGCGGTTCGCGCGATTATCCGTCTGGCATTTGGTTATCCAAAGTTGGGCATCACAATAATTTTGATGCTGGCACTGGTCTTGATGATGAAGCAATTTTTATCACATTGTTGTCGCAACAACGTCAACATATTTGCACCGTTGTCAGCAGTGATAATTTGCAAATATTAACATCTGTGGGCGAATGGGCAATTTCTAACAAGCCATTGACACCATCGTCTGTTGAAATCAAGCAACATACATCGGTTGGCAGTGTTGCATCGCGATATTTGCCACCACAAAAAATAGAAGGCGCAACGGTGTTTATATCCGCAGGTCGCAAGGATATTCGTGAATTGACCCTAGACGAATTGGGTGAAAATTATAATGCCACAGATTTATGCGCATATTCTAAACACTTGATGAAAAACCCGATTGATATCGCATATAACGATTCAACGCGACAATTATTCGTTGTACTTGAAAACGGTGATATTGCGGTATTAAATCAAAATTCTGCACTGGGAATTTCTGCATGGGGCGTATATAAAACCCAAGGCGATTTTCGTTCTGTTGCAGTTCTTGACGGCACAACATATGTTATCGTGCGCCGCGATGAAATCTATAATTTGGAAAAATTTCAATCAGGTGTATTTAATGATGCAGGTCAATATGGATTTTCATTTAATGCATCGGCATTGCCGATTCATTCTGGGGCGCACGATATTAAAAAATATCGCATACGAAAAATTTCTGTGCGCGTATTAAATACTAAATCAATTGAAATAAACGGCATGCGTGTTTCGTTACCAAATGAAATATATGCGCCTGATTCAGACGGATATTCTGGTGATATTTCAGTGAATATCTTGGGTTCTGTGCGCAATAAAATCGCATCACCGTGGGTTATCAGTGGCAGCGAGCAATTACCCACAACAGTATTGTCTGTCGCGGTACATGGGTTTTACACAATTTAATAATAGGGGTTAAAAATGGGACAACTGGTATCAGATATAACAACAATTTTAGATTATAATAATGCTAAAAAGCAGGCAAAATCAGAACGCCAACAGATATTATCTGAAATGGCAACAAATGATAAAACAAAAAACAATCTGGTAAAAAAAGCACTGGCAACACAACGCGCAAAATATGGCGCGTCTGGAATGTCTAACAAAGGCATGACCGAAGGTGCTGTATTAAAAAGATTAAAAGATGAAGTTGCGGCGCCTTATGAAGAAAAAAAGAACGCAAGTATTGAAAAACTAAAGAAAACTAAAGCAAAAAAGCCAAATTTATTAAAAGATATATTATCGCGTTTTGATGATATTGTCGGATAAGTATTGGGGGGCGATATGTACAAGATTACTTATAATGGTGATGGCATAACGACCGAATTTCCATTTGCGTTTCCATTTTTTCAAAATTCTGATGTTCGTGTTTCTGTAAATGGAAAAATGTTGAATGAAAATGAATATGCGGTAATTGCAAATGAAAATTTAACAGGTGGAAATGTTGTTTTCCCTGTGCCGCCATCAGCCAGCGATACAATTGATGTCTTTCGGCATATTACATTGTCGCGCATAATTGATTATCAACCGACCGCAGAAATAGATCCAGAAGATTTGAATACTGATTTCAATTTCTTGCTGGAGGCATTTCGTGATTTTAACAAAATAGATATTGATTTGGCAGAATGGGCAAACACACATGATTCTATGATGAGTTTATTAAAATATACTGTCGCGTTAATAGAAGACAAATTGGGTGGTGGCGCAGTTTTGGGTTTATATAATAATCTGTTAACGGTTTTACAATCTGCTCTGCCGACTTTGATATCAGATTACGGCAGTGTTGCCGAACCTGCGCCAAATGAAAATCGTGATGATTACGGAATTTTATAAATTTTTAGACGAATGGAATGAAATTCTTGGTCTTACGACCCCAGCACATCACAGAAAAATTATGAATTTTTTGGTTGATGTTTGGCAAAATGACCCACATCGTGGATTGTTGATGGCATTTCGCCATTCTGGTAAATCAACGGTTGTGGGAATTTTTGCTGCATGTGTTTTGTACTTAAAACCAGAAACCAGAATTTTAATTTTGTCTGCGGAAAGTAATCTGGCATCGCGTATGGTTGCGCATATTCGGCATATTTTGGAAAATCATCAACGATGTCGCGGAATGATTCCAAAATTAAAACGCGAATGGGCGTCTGACAGAATTACAATAAATCGCCCGATTGGTATTCGCGAACCGTCTGTAATGTGTCAGGGACTGTATGGAAACATCACTGGTATGCGCGCAGATTTAATTTTGTGCGATGATATAGAAGTGCCGAACACATCAAACACTGAACAAAAGCGGCAAAATCTGCGCGAAAGATTGCACGAACTGGATTTTATACTGACGCCAAACGGCACAATGATTTACATTGGCACGCCACATACATATGACACAATATATCGTACAGGTGAAAATTAAATTGTTGTCGGGGCATCTGGCGCATTATCTGATTCAACAGGTTCGCGCGCGCTGATAAATGTACGCAATTTGTTTAATAATTCATCACCAGCCGTACCAAACATCGGCAAGTATGTTTCATATTCTGGCATATCTGCCTGTAATTGTGCGCGTGCGCGTTCGGACAGTGGCTGGTTAATCATATCGCTGGCAACTTTCCACAAATAATATGCGCGATATGTTTTTGTAATGATTGCCCATTTGTCCAATAATTCTGGGCGTTCGTTCAGTGCGGCGCGTATTGCGACCAACCATTGATCACCAAATTTGCGTACGACGGACAGTTTTTGAATATTTTGCAAACCGCTTTCGTCTGGGGTAAATGCGTTTATGCCATTTGCTAATTCGTTCCATTCACCACTGGTCAAAGGCACAGTTGCAATTGTTTCAGACATCATGCCACCATAAGGCAACAATTCGCGTTCAATAGAATCCATTGGTGTTTTGCCGCTGCGCAAATTTTTGATATGTTGAATCAAAGATTTGCCTGTGGGTAATAATGCCAATTCTTTGATTACTTCGTCATCGGCTTCTTCAACGAACACAGGATTCACTGATGCCCAACCGCCAAATATAACATGTTCTTGGCGGTACAGGTTTAATAGTTTTTGTGCGACAATGCTGGCTTTTGGTTTCATGTGTTATCCCTCTCCGTTAAACGAAATTATTCGGTTACAATCATAACAACCTTGTGCATGGTTGCACCTGTAATTTTTTCTTCGGGCGATGAAATCATGCCATACACTTTGCCCTTGGCATCTTTACGAACACTGACAATTTGTGCAGTTGCAGTATCTTCGGACGTCAATTTGTTAAAATCGGAATCAATGCACACTGCCAGATCACCAACATCAGGCGTCAGATTTACATCTGCAAAAACATATGCTTTTTCAGGAACAAATCCGCCCAACCGTTTAGAATTTGGCATTACGGCATAGATGCCGCTGCGACCTTCCAGTGACATTGGTGCAACAATCATTGTCTTGTCTGTTTTTTTGAACGCAATAGATTTGCCCGATGGTGTTCCAAACACAGGAACCAATTTTTTACGCGCGTTGTCATACAATTTTGCGCCATACAAACCGTCGTGCATATCAATGCCTGCAATAGGGCTGCCTGGAATTAGAACAGATTTAACGCGTTCTTTGACCTTGCTGATTTGTTTGTTCAGTTCGCCAGATTTGTATAATTTGGCAATCGTATCAAACATAGAATCAACACTTTGCGCAAAAGATTTCGCCAATGGTTCAATTTCGTTTTCGTATACTTCGCGTTGACCGACCTCTATCTTGTGATAAACAGATAATGTCATGCCTGCGTCTTTGGCAGCTTGGGCAATTGTTTTACCAGCCTGTTGACGGATTTTGCGCAGACCGCTGCCGAAAATTTTCAAACCGTTGTCTTCGTTTTCTGTCATTCGGCGTTTGATTTCATTTTGCCATTGGTCAGCAACCGCATCAGATTCTTTGATAAATAAATCAGATAATTTGCAACCCAGAATATTGCAGATGTTTAACAATTGATTCTGGTTCAGACGGCGCACACCTTTTTCTATTTTGGATACAGCAGACAGCGACAGGTTTGCGCGTCGCGCCAATTCTGTCATTTTCATGCCGCATGCCAAACGAATATTACGGATATTATTTGGGAAAATGATTTCTTCTTGTGCCATTGCCGAACTCCTTGGTATCTCTTGACAAAATATTAGTCAATTTTACCGATGTTGGCAAGAAAAATTTACATGCCAATATCGTCTGGTATTGCAGAATCATCAGGCATTACATTATCATAATCAACATTATCTGGCAATGGTGCAGACGCGTTGTTCATATCGTCATCTGCGCGCAATTGAATATCTTCCAGATTATCAAATAAATAGTATTCGCCATAGAACGCCAATTTAATTGTATCTGGGCGACCATGACGGTTTTTGCCAACAATAATATCAGCTTTGTTTCGGCAATTTGCCAGACGTTTATGATAATCTTGCTGGGTCTTTTCAGATGTTGTAACCCCAATACGCAACGATGGGTCGCGATTGTCCAGATAATATTCTTCGCGGTATGTGAACATAACAATATCAGCGTCTTGTTCAATAGAACCAGATTCACGCAAATCAGACAATTGTGGGCGTTTATCGTCACGGTTTTCAACACTGCGCGATAACTGGGACAAGGCAATCACAGGAATATCTAATTCCTTGGCCAGCATTTTCAGACCACGCGTAATTTCAGATAATTCTTGCACGCGGTTTTCATTTCTGCGACCACCAGGCGACATCATCAATTGCAGATAGTCAATTACAATCAGTGATATTCCGCCATGTTTGCGTGCAATGCGCCGTGCGCGTGCGCGAATTTGCGGCACCGACATACCAGGTGTGTCATCAATAAACAATGGAACTTTGCCAATTGCGTCTGAATACTGTGACATTTTCAAAAAGTCTTCGTCTGTCAACGACCCTTCGCGCATGGCAGTTGCTGGAATCTTGGTTTGCGATGACAATACACGCGCCGCCAATTGCGATTTTGACATTTCAAGGCTGAAAAACACAACTGCGCCTTTATATTGTTCATTGGCGCGCCCAGATAAAATTGCGCTGGCGGCATTAAACGCGATATTCATTGCCAATGTGGTTTTACCCATACCAGGACGCCCAGCAATAATAATTAAATCAGAATGGTGCAACCCACTGATTAAATTATCCAGTTTATTTAGCCCTGTGGTCAGACCTGATAATTTGCCGTCGCCTTTGTATGCAATTTCTGCTTCGCGTAATGCGTCAGTCAATGCCACAGATATAGGCGCAATTTCTTTATCGGTGGTGCCATTTGTTGCCATATCAAATAATTTTTGTTCGGCAACTTCTATCTGGCGTGATACAGGGTTTTCTAAATCTTCTACATATGCCGCATCTGTGATTGATTGCCCCAGATTTATCAGTTCGCGCCGCATAGCGTTTTCAAAAACAATGCGACCATATTGTTCAACATTGACAACGGTTGCGCCTGCGCCTGCCAGTTCGGTCAAATATTCAACACCGCCAACAGATTCCAATGTGCCTTGTTGTTCCAGATATCCTTTGGCAGTAATTAAATCAAACGGAATACCTGCAGAAAACTGGCGCAATGCCAACCGATAAATTTCTTGATGTGCAGGGTGGGAAAAATGTTCTGGGGCTAAAAATTCAGATACGCGTTCCAGTGCGCGGTTGTTTAACAGCACCGCCGCCAGAACAGCCTGTTCAGCCTCTAAATTCGTGGGCAAAGTTTTGGGAGTAAAGTCCATGTCAAATATAGTATATGAAAATTTTGGTTTTTCAATGCCTTTTTTACAGGGTTATCGTGAATTGAAAATTCCAATTATAAAACCAGACGGCACGCCCGAATGGCCTGAACTATTTCCAATGTCGCGCATAGACAGTTTGCGCAAATCTGTGGGTGCGCGACATTTTTCTGCCCAGATGATGTTGGAATTTGTCGCCCCCGAACGCGCACGACTGGACCCAGGGGATTTGATTTTTTATCAAGACACATTTAATCCGCGAAATGCAAAAATCGGCGACAATTTAATCACAGGTGCGTCTGTATATTGGGACCCGTCTTTGGGTGGCACTAAATCAGACGCCAGTGTTTGCGTATTGATATATCGCGATGATAACACGCGGCGCATATTTATTTATGATGTCATATATCTGATTGTGCCTGAAAATACCAAATTTCCGATGGCGCATCAATGTGAAATGATTTTGGATTTTATGGCACGTCACAATATGCGCCGTATCGCAATAGAAGTGAACGGCATAGGCAACGCGTTGCCTGAAATTTTGCGTCAAGTTGCCATGTCGCGTAATTTCGCCATAACTATTGAACGAATCAAGAACACTAAAAATAAAGAATCCAGAATTCTGGACACTATTGAACCAATTTTAACCACAGGGCGATTATATGCGCATTCACGCATTCAGCAAACGCCAATTATCAGCGAAATGTTGGCATGGACACCCAGTGGTGGCACAACACACGATGACGGCATAGACGCACTGGCTGGGGCAATATGTGCGCCAATAACACCAATTCGCCCACTGGGCGCCGTTGTGCGCCCAATTACGGCAAATACAAATTTCACCATATAATAACCAAGAGGTAAAAAACATGATAAATTTATCAGAATTACAAACAATGTATCGGCGTGCAATTGATATGCGTGCGCCATGGGTTAACCGATGGGACAGTGCGCGAAAATACACCATGCCTGCGGCAGATGACGATGTGGCAATGCTGTTTGATTCAACCGCCGCAGACGCGGCAGATAATCTGGCGGCGTGCATGTATTCATTGCTGACACCGCCTGAATCATTGTGGATAAATCTGGTGCCAGAATCAGAAGACGCACCCGATGCCGCCGCTGCGACCGCGGCATTGCGCGCAAACTTGAACGATTCAAATTTTTATACCACAATTCATCAATGTTATCTGGATTTAGTCGTATATGGCACGGCATGTCTGTTTATGGCAGAAAACCCGATTGGTTCAGATTCTGCATTTTCATTTACGGCGATTCCAATTTCAGACATTGCGATTTTGAACGGTGCAACATTTCATACAACATCAATGTCTGCGCGCGACGCAATGACGAAATATCCAACATGGACACCGCCTGCAGATTTGCGCGACAGAATAAAGCAAAATCCTGAAATAGAACTGCGCCTGATTCAAGCACTGGTTGGTACAGATTTCGTTGCGTGGCTGGATACTGGCGGCGATATAGAAAACAATATTGTGTCGCGCGGTACATTTGAAACAAACCCGTATATTATTTTCCGTTGGTCGCTGTGCAGTGGCGAATTGTATGGGCGCAGTCCTGTCTTGCGCGCGTTGCCCGACATTAAAACCGCAAACAAGGTGGTTGAATTGGTATTAAAGAACGCAACAATCGCTGTGTCTGGCATTTGGCAGGCAGACGATGACGGGGTAATAAATCTGGCAAACATAAATCTGACCCCTGGGGCAATTATACCAAAAGCGGTCGGGTCATCTGGGCTGACCCCGTTGGCGTCTGGTGCAGATTTTGATGTTTCGCAAATTATACTGCGCGATTTACGCGAACGTATTCGCCATGCGATGTTGGCAGACCGTATCGCACCCCTGACTGAAAAAGAAATGACCGCCACAGAAATCTTGGCGCGTAATTCTGATATGATGCGCATTTTGGGTGCGACATATGGGCGTCTGTTGCATGAATTTATTCGCCCAATGTGCGAACGCGGATTGCAGATTTTATCGCGCCGCGGTGTAATTGAACCTATATCACTGCACAGTGACGCAGAATTAAAATATATTGCACCAATCGCACAAATGGTGGCATTAGAAAACTTGGTATAACAGGGGGCGAATTATGACAGATGTTGAACGAAACTTTGCGCGATGCTTTACCTCGCCATCAGGGCAGGCAGTGATTCAATACCTGCGCAAAATAACAATAGAACGGGTGCTGGGCGCAGATGCCACCGATGCGCAACTGCGTGGTATCGAGGCTCAACGCGCACTGGTACACCACATAGAAACTTTATCACGACGGGGAAATGAAACATGATTACATCAGAAAACGCAGTCAGTATGGTTGACGCAATTCGGCGAGTTTGGTTTCTGGTGGCATTTATTGCAGGTATGATTTATTGGGTCGCGCGCCAAGATTTTTCTTTGGCAGATTTAGAACGCGCCGACCAACGATTAACTGCGCTGGAAAACCGCACTACGATTTTGGAAACTGGGATTGGTCAATTGCAAATGAAAATAGACGGAATCAAAGAAGACTTAACCATAATCAAAACCGCAGT
>CANQCM010000004.1 GCA_947589625.1 uncultured Alphaproteobacteria bacterium | reverse complement strand
GCGTGCCGGTACATCGTCATCTTTGCTGCAAGATGGGGTCATTAAAGTTGCGCCCGCCAAACCCAGCATAGGAATTAATTTCTTAAAGTTATACGGAAAAACAGATTTGAATTTCATTTTAAAATCCTTTTGTTTATTACAAAATAAATTATTGTGCACTTTTTACTTTTTGTCAAGTATTAATGGTTGGTGGAGGGTAGTATAAATAAGTGTTCGCTTTCGCTCACTACATTAATTCACTGGATTCTCGGGTCAAGCCCGAGAATGACATAGGGGTCGGGCATTCGCCCGACAACATCTTATTCACCTGGGTCCTGGGGTCAAGCCCCAGGATGACATAGAGGTCGGGCATTCGCCCGACAACATCTTATTCACCTGGGTCCTGGGGTCAAGCCCCAGGATGACATAGAGGAGTTCGCTGCGCTCACGGCATTAAATAAACTGGATTCTCGGGTCAAGCCCGAGAATGACACACTTTCTTTATTTCTTAAAAAACGAACAATGTTCCTAGAATTAAAATAAAAAGAAAGAGAGTTGTCATTCCACGGCTTGACCGTGGAATCCAGTAAATAAAATGTTGTCGGGCGAATGCCCGACTCCTATTTGACTCGCCACTAACACTAACCACTAACAACTAGCTAACCAGTTTCTCGTTAGTTTTGAATTGAATGTCGCGCAATTTTTTATATTCCCCGCCTAGTGCGCATAATTCTGTGTCGGTTCCTTGTTCAACAATTTTACCGTCTTTGATTACGCAAATTATATCGGCGTCCAAAATTGTTGACAATCTGTGTGCAATCACAAAGGTGGTGCGCCCGCGCATCAAATCTTTTAACGCCGCTTGAATCAGTTTTTCTGATTGCGTGTCCAGTGCAGATGTAGCCTCGTCTAATAGTAAAATAGGGGCGTCTTTTAATATTGCGCGCGCAATCGCAATGCGCTGTTTTTGACCACCAGACAGCAATGCGCCACCTTCGCCCACAGGTGAATCATATTTCTTGGGGAATTTGTTGATAAATTCAGATGCGTTTGCGGCGCGTGCTGCGGCAACAACCATTTCATGTGTTGCGTGTTCGGCGCCGTATTTTATGTTTTCTTCGATTGTGCCGTTAAACAAGAACACGTCTTGGGAAACTTCGGCAATATTGTTGCGCAATGACGACAAAGTATATTTGCGAATATCTTTGTTATTGATTTTTATTTGCCCAGATTGCGGGTCGTAAAACCGTTCCAGTAAATTAAACATGGTTGTTTTTCCGCCACCTGATGGCCCAACCAGTGCGCAAATTTTGCCTGCGGGCACGTTCAGCGATATGCCACGCAAGACAGGTTCGCCAGATACATATTCAAATGACACATTGTCAAATTTGACCGACATTTCGCCACCTTGTGGCATGGCAATTGCGTCTGGGGCGTCTTGAATTGCAGGCTTGCTGTCCAGAAAGTTAAACAGCACTTCGGCAGATAACAATCCTTGCTGTAAAGAATCGCCTGTGCCAGTAATAGATTTTGCCGGTTTATATGCCGCAGTCAATGCCAGCAAGAACGCAGTAAAATCACCGGTTGTAATCGCGCCAGATGTTATAAAATGACCGCCCATAATCATGGCAATGCACAATCCAATTGAAATCATAAATTCCATCAATGGCGAACGCATCGCAGATGCTTGGGTATGTTTGTATGAATTTTCCATAGACTTGGTCAAAACGCTGTTAAAATATTGGATTTCACGGTCTTCGTTGGCGAATGCCTGAATTGTTTTGATTCCGCGTAATGTCTGGGTCAAATGTTGCGTAACGGCGTTCGCAATGCCAAAAGAACGACGCAATAACTGACGCCGGCGCCGCATAATCAGAACCATTGGTATCATAACCGCAGGCGCCAAGAATATCAATACTACACACATTTGGGGCGCGTAATATACCATCAGTGCAACTGTCATAATCATGGTTGCGACATTTTGCACAAAACTGATAACATTTGTCGTCACCAGATTTAACACTGACGCCGCCTGAACATTAAAATAGTTTATGGTTTTACCAACGCCATCGCCATAAAATGTAGAAATGTTCATATGAACCACATGTTGATAAATGCGCGATTGTAATCTGGTGCTGGCGATAAGTCCGCCTTTGGACATAATTAAAGATTTAGCATATGTGAATGCGCCTTTGATACCGAATGCCAATATAACCTGAACACCCAAGAAATAAATCGCAGCCATACTTTTTTCAACAAAAGCCTTGTCAACGACCTGACGAATAACCACGATAGTATAAGATTCGCCTGCGGCGGCTAGAATAGTGCAGAGTATGCCCGCAATCAGATATTTTAACTGGGGCCGACCAACTTCGCGCCATACACGACCGTACAGCGACCATTTTACAGCGCCAACTTCTTTGTCTTCGTTTTTAGCAAGTGATTTTATCGTAGAAATAAATTTTTTTAACATAGCCCTTGTATTATAAAGGGTTCAGGGGATTCTGTCCAGTGAAAGATTGAATAAAAGCACATGCTGGCTATTTGCCCCAATGGTCGCCGATAGAGTATTCAGCAATCAATGGCACAGATAAATCGGCAACATTTGCCATCGCAGACTGAATTTCTTGGGCAAAATGTTCTGCGCACGACGCGTCGCATTCAAACACCATTTCATCATGAACTTGCATAATCAGGCGGATTTTATCGGCATTTGGCACCATTATTTCATTGTGAATATTGACCATCGCGCGCCGCATCAAGTCTGCTTCAAATCCTTGGATTGGCGCGTTTATCGCTGCACGCATAGCATAGCCACGCATGCGCGGATTTTTAACCTCGGGCAATTCAATGCGGCGACCCCACGGGGTATAAACGCATGCGTTTTTCATGGCAAATTCTTTGGTGCGGTTGAAATAGTCTTCTATTTCTGGCAGACCTGCCATATATGAATCTATTATCTTTTGTGCCGCGCCCCGTGAAATGCCCAGTTGGGTTGCCAATCCAAATGACGAAATGCCGTACACAATCGAGAAATTAACTGTCTTGGCGGCACGGCGCATTTCACGCGGCACAGGCGCATCGTTGGCGATGCCGAATATCTGGCGTGCGGTTTGTTCGTGAATGTCGCGGTTGGCATGAAAAGTTTCTTTGAATGTCTTGATATCTGCAACATGCGCCAACAGACGCAATTGAATCTGGGAATAATCTACGGAAATAATAAGTCGGTTTTCGGGCGCAATAAAACATTTGCGAATTTCTTCACCCAAATCCGTTTTAATTGGTATGTTTTGCAGGTTCGGGTCACGGCTTGACAAGCGTCCTGTGTTCGTGCTGGTCTGTAAATAAGTAGTATGAATGCGCCCGTCGGCTGCAATTTGGCGCGGCAATGCGTCCGCGTATGTGCCTGCCAATTTCGCAATTGTACGCCATGATAATATCTTGTCTATAATCGGGTGTGCGTCTGATAATTCGCCCAGTGTGTCTGCGTCTGTGGAACGGCGACGGTTTTCAGGTAACTTCAATTCATCAAATAAAACAGTACCCAATTGTTTGGGGCTGGCGACATTAAATTCATGCCCTGCGATTTGATAAATTTCGTTTTGCAATTTTTCCAATTGGTCGTGAAATACACCTGACAATTGTGCCAGACCTGAACGATTCACCAGAACCCCAACGCGTTCCATCTGCATTAAAATCGGCATTAATGGCAAATCGCAATTTTCATATAATTTGCGTAATTTTTCATCGGCGTCTAGTTTTGGGCGCAAATATTCATACAGTGCAAAACAAATATACGCATCTTCGGCAGCATATGGTGCGGCGGCGTCAATTGGCAAAGTCGCAAAGAGCATATCAGAATCATGCGTTTTGGGCGGAAACAATGACGCAAATTTGATATTTTCATGACCCAAATATTTTTGCGCCAATTCATCAAGCCCATGTCCGTGCAAAGTACCATACAGCGCATAAGACAGCAACATTGTATCATCAAAAGGTGCGATTTTATCTGTGTCCCAGCCTTCATTAGCCATAACATGAAAATCATATTTCAGATTATGCCCAACTTTGATGATGTTTGGGTTTTCAAATATTGGGCGCAATTTTTCATAAACCGATTCGATTGATAACTGGTTCTGGGCGATTTTTTCCGCAGAAAACATGTCACCCGCTGTTAAATGGCGAATCGGAATATATGCGCCATGCGTGCCATTATATGCCAAAGAAATGCCGACAATTTTTGCGGTGCATTGATTCAAACCTGTTGTTTCAGTATCAATTGCAACCACATGACCGATTTTTGAGATAACTTTTTCCAGTTCTGAAATGGTTGTGATTGTTTCAAATGTCATTTTGTTCGCCACGGCGTCAGGGGTGGTGGGCGCGTCTGGTGCGGCAACTTGTACCGGACATTCAGATCCAGCATATGAAAACACGGTTGGATTTATGGGGGTAAATTTTTCTGGCGGAAACATTTTTTGAATTTTATCGGCCAGTGTCATGCTCTCTACACGGGTGCGCATAAATTCAATTGCCGCAGGCGAATTAAATTGCAATGGTTTGATTTCCAGACCTGACAAATCAACATCGTCTTTTAATGTGACCAGTTGTCGTGAAATATATGCCATATCGCGATTATCACGCAACAGGTTACGAATGCGTTCATTTTTTACCGCGTCCAAATTTTCATATAATGCGTCCAGCCCACCAAATTCATTAATTAATTCAGATGCTTTTTTGGGCCCAATGCCAGTAACCCCAGGCACATTATCAGACGAATCGCCCATCAAAGATTGAACATCAACAACGCGATTGGGTGGTACGCCAAATTTTTCTATGACTTGGGGCGCACGGACATCATGCTGTTTCATGCCGTCATATAGAAAAACACAATCAGACACCAATTGCATTAAATCTTTATCACTGGTGATAATGCGCGTGGCGTCGTTGCTGTGACAGTTTTGTCGTGCCAAAGTTGCAATAACATCATCGGCTTCGACATCTGGGATACATAAAACAGGAATCCCCATTGCCGCCAATCCGTCGCGCACCAGAAAAGATTGCGAAATTAAATCTTGGGGTGTTTCGCGGCGGTTTGCCTTGTATTGGGGATAAATGCTTTGACGGAAAGTTGTACGCGATGCGTCAAAAACGCAAACAAAGGAATCATTTGGCTTTGCCGCGCCCAACAACGGCAGAATCATATTAAAGAAACCAAACACTGCACCTGTTGGTGTACCATCGCGCCGTGTTAGACGACTGTGCACACCATAATATGCGCGAAATAATAACGAATTTCCATCAATCAGTGTTAGCATTTAATTCCCACCCGTAAAATTCGGGGCGCGTTATGCGCCCCGTTTATATCTAGAAAACATAGCGCAATTTTACGCGGCCTTCGTAATGCAACAAATCCGCATCGCCACCACGATATGTAAATATATCTGGGGCATACAAAACGCGACCTTCAACATCAAATTTAATTGGCAATACTGGCAATGCCAATGTCAACCCCAGCATACCTTGATATGCCATTTTTGTTGCGACATCGGTGTCTTCATATGAAACACTGCCGCCAAAGGTACTGCCAATACCAACACCTAAATAAGGTTGCAATACTGCCGATGGTGCCTTGATATACGCGTTTATCATGCCAAGGTGCAATTTGGCATCGTCACTGTCCAAGAAATTATATTCTAATTCAAATCGCGCCAATGGAATATCCAGACCCAAAACGCCACCAAAAGACATTGCGGACAAATTTTCGTGGTCATGATGGGCAAATACTGTTTCGCCGCCAAAACCGCCAGTTGCGCCCAAATATACATCAAATAAAACATTCGCGTTTGCATTTGCTGCAACAGACATAATTGCCACAGTTGATAAAACGCCAATTGTTTTTAACTTCATATTTATCTCCTTTCTGTGATATTATAATAGAAAAAGAGTAGGCTCTATGCAAGAAAATAAACCTAGGTTAATTGTTGGATTAGGCAACCCGACCCCAGAATATTCGCACACGCGTCATAATGTTGGATTCATGGCGATTGATAAAATTGTGGAATCTGGGGCAAAATGGCAAAATGCCCATAACGCGATTTATACTTGCGTTAATCGGGACGGTAAAAAATATATCTTTGCCAAACCGCAGACATTTATGAACGACAGCGGTCGCGCCGTTGCGGCATTGATGACATATTATAAAATTCCACTGGAAAATATAACCATTATTCATGACGATATGGATTTGCCGATTGGTAAAATTCGTGTTAAAACAGGCGGTGGCAGTGCAGGTCATAACGGCATTCGTTCAATAGATGCCGCCGTTGGCAACGAATATCAACGCATACGGGTTGGCATTGGACACCCACGTGATTTTAATTCGCCAATTGCGCCGTCTGATTGGGTTCTGGGAAAATTTCCACCCGAACAACAACATAAAATTGACACAGCAATTGAGCAAATTGCTGAAATAATTCAATAATTATTCAGATTCTGGCCATTCTATTTTATATTGATCTGGTGTTGTAGACAGGCAACCGTCACCGCGCCAATCGCAGGTCGTACTTTCACAATAATATTGACAAGTCGTTATTGTTGGACCGTCTTTGGTGTTGGTGCTGTTATTATAGTACACTTTTGGGGTGTTTTTATCTAATGGTGAAAACATAAACTTGTTGTCATCGAGTTTCAAAATAATTGTCCCTGTGCATTTCTTTTGTTTACCGCTTGGGAAGTTAGTCACCGCAGTGCCAGTTTCGTCAGACCATGTGCCACGACAAGCTATTGTCCATTTCGATATGTTGCCCGCAGTTGGCGCCTTTAATTCATATTCCGTATTTGGCGCAGTGTTTGCCCCCATTCCAATTTTTATTTTTTTACCATCGGGCTGATATGATGGTGATAATGTTTTAATTTCATTATTATCTGGGTTATTTTGTATGCAAACATTATTTACAACCGTTCCGTTTTTACAACAATTTGTTACACCGTCAGAAATATATACTTTATGTTGCGAATCACAGTTTTCACCATCTGTTGCAAAATATTCATCTGGAATACATTCAACCTTATTATCATCAGACGACGTCGGTCTAAACCCTGCCGCGCATGTTGTATCACGACAACTCTGGCTGGACGCGGTGGTGCCAGTGTTGTCTGCAAACCATGACAGCAATGTTGTTTTGTCTGTATGACGAATGCGATTGTGATATGTTTTCTTTTGCAGAAATTCTGTTGGCGCCGATTCGCAATTTCCCCAAATGCTTTCGGTCAGACGGCATTTACGGCAATCAAATGATTTTGATGAACTGCATCTGTCTTGGCATAAATCATAAATACAGTTTAATGGGGTTTCATTTGCACCAGGTTCCGGTCTGGCATAACACGGTGATGCTGTGTCGCCAGTGTCCGCCAACGCCATCAGAGAATCAGATTCCAGTGATATACCGGCGGTGTCGGAATTTGCGGGGGCTGTTGATCCGTTTGTAGTTTCAAAACCTGCGCCATACAGATATTCATAAAAACGTCCATCGGAATCAATAATGTTATCAGATTCTAATTTGTCCATAATTTTGTTTATAGAATCGACGCCTGCGCTGGCAACGCAATTTTCCACTTCTTGCCAGCATGCTGTTCTGTTGATAATAGATTTACGGTTAATTGATGTATCAATATTTTCACACAGACCAAAATTTCCAGATATTGATGTACATGCCTGAATAATGCACGCGCGCCCAACTTCGCGGCATGTTTGTATCATTGTTTCATATGTCTTGTCAGTGGTGATGTCTGTTATGCCTTGCGCCCAGTCTTTGTCACCGCCAGTCGTGCCCATCAATGCAGTACATGCATTGCGAATGTCGCTGCACATTTGATTTACTGTTTTATCAGCAGACACACCAAATATAGATAATGCGCGTGCATCAAAATCAGACAAAGATTGCATTGTATCGGTTAAACATTGCGCGGTCAATGTTGTGCAACTTTGGCGCACATTTTCCAATTTGCTTTCTTGCGCCAGTTTTATTTGCGCCAATGCGTCTTCTATAAAATCGTCCCAGACGTAATCAGCAATGTCTTGACAATTTTCCATTGCAGGTTCAAGGAATTTTTTCTTGGTATTCAGGTACGATACAAAAACATCATTGCTGCCCGCGGTTGTCCATTTTTCATCACCAGTGGGGCGGGTAATTAAATTTGCCAAATCTGCCAAATTTAATGTCAAGAACGCTTCGCCAGTTGATGGGTCAATATATCGTCCCGTTGTATCAAGGCATTTATCCAGATTTTCGCCACATACCGTTGGGTCGTACATCATATCCAGCATTTTTTTCTTGCATGTCAAAATGTCGTCTGAATTACGTTTTTGATAAATGTCCAAACGCGACATGTCCAACAATGCGCTGCCTTCGCGGATTTTTTCGCGTGCTGTATCTGTCTGGGTTTGATATGTTTTTGCAACGGTATTACAATCTTGTTCTATTTTCATTTGATAGCCACTTTGGGCAATCGCAAATTCTTCTTCGCTGCATACTTCTAATGCCATTTCGCGACATACGGGCAGGGCGGCATTATATAAACTGGTGCCACTTTTTGCAGTCGTGGATGCGCCTTGTAAAGAATCAACCGTATCAAACGCAGAATCAATATTTAATGACAATGAAATCGGGTTCAGATTAGTGTCAAAATTACTGCTGTCAAAACTGGTGTTTAATTTTTTGGCAATTTCGTCCAGAATTTTTTTTGATTGCGATGTGTCTTTTTGATTAAATGCCAATTCGCCTTCGGTCGCGGTGTATAATGCCGCGGCGTCTTCTTTGTCCATATTTACTGTCAGCAACCGCTGGTTAAAATCCAGCATTTTTTCTTCAAATGCCGCCAATTGCTTTTTTGTATTGTCAAATTCATGTATTCGTGACGAACATGCGCACCGTTTTAATTGGGCGTCTTTATTAGCACAAAATTCGTCCATGCAATCATAATAAATATCGCGACATTGCGTGTAATTTGCACCGATAACATTTGCGCCGTCTGTCGTGGTTGCGGCGCGTGAAATGCGTGCGCCAGATTTGGCGGTGCGCCCAGATTTTGTTGCCTGTTGTAATGCACTGCGCGTTACGGTGACGCGACGCATTGGTGTTTGCGCGACGCGTGCTGAATTGGTTGCAGGGGTTGCGTTGCGTGGGGCAATACGGGTTGATGTTGCCGCGTTGCGACTGACCACGGTGGGGGTTGTTGCGGTGCGTTGTACGACATTTGTTGCACTGCGTGCGGTGTTGTTTGTTGTGTCCGTTCGCGCGACTGTTGTTCGTGCCACAGATGTGCCAGACCGCGCAGTTGTTGCGTTTACAGATGTTTTTTGTGGCGCGTTGTTTGCGCGAATGCTTTCGTTGGCATCAGAAATATTTTGCCGCGATTGAACCACAGACGACACCCCACGACGCGTTGCAGCACGCGCAGTGTCTGTGTCTGAATCTGCCCGAATTTCACAAATTGTCAGAAATCCAAGGCACACGACAAAAAGCAGTCTTAATCCTTTCATTCTTGATACATTATATGTTAGCAAAATATTAAAATCGCGGGCAAGGGGAATTTAGTATTTTTATTATAATTTTTGGTGCGGTCAGGGGGAATTGAACCCCCAAGGATTTCTCCACAGCATCCTTAGTGCTGCGCGTCTACCAATTTCGCCATGACCGCATGTCGGGACAGAATTTTACAAATAACCTGTTTTGTTTTCAACCGTTTTGTGATATAATAACCAAAAAAAGAAAGGTAAAGGTATGAAAAAAGTTTCTTTGTTTGTAATCAATTTCTGCTTGGCAGGGTTAGTTTCTGTATCTGCCAATGCCGCAGGGACTTATTATACCAATGGTGCATATCAATCGCCACAAACGCCATACGGGCAATCGGCTTATTCAACACAACGCACCGGCACTACATACAGCGCCAATCGTTATCCCACATATTCAGGTACGCGAAATGTACTGGGGACTAATGTAACAACCACAACAAAACAGACCAAGCAAACAACCACCAATACCACCACCAAAAATCAAAAGGGCGGTAAAAACGGATTCTGGGTTGATGCAGGCTTTTCGCGCGAGGTTGCACAATGGCAATTTGAAATGAAGCAATCTGGGTCGCTGTTGCATTATGATAATATTGATTGGAATGTTTTAGATATCAATGCAGGCTATGGATTTAATGTTGGCAAAACCGCGATGGAGGTTACAGCCGGTTTTAAATATGGTTTTCAATCGGGTGAATCATCAATGGTTGACGACGATATTACCAACGGTGGATATCTGGCATCATTGTTCTGTGAATCTGTAGACGAGAACGGCAATTGTAATGGGTCAAAAGATCCTATTTTGGAATCTGTGGGTCATGCATTATCGGTCGGTAAAAGTGATGGTGGCGATATGATGGGATTTAATATCGGGGTTGGTCTGACCGATATTTTTAAATGGGGCAATGTGCGCTTTACACCGTCAATTGGGTACAGATATTTGAAATATAAACTGGAAACAAAATCTAATTATGGCATGGTGGTTGATACTGCGGCATGCTTTGAAGTTAATGGCGAAATTCAATGCGACCCAATCATATTGTTTTATGATTCAAAAGGCGATGTGATTACAACAAATCTGGAACGCGAAAATATTGATGAATATTTAAGTGTACCGAGTGATGCGCAACATGTAGGAACACAGGGGACATATTATTTCCAACAACCAGGCGTCAGCCATTCATACGAAGTTGAATGGTCGGGCCCATATATCGCAATGGATATGGATTATCTGATAAATCAAAACAACAGCGTTAATGCGCGTGTTGAATTAGGTTTTCCAGGCTATACATCAACTGGTGACCAACCATATCGTTTTGATTGGGCGCACCCGAAAAGCGTCGAAGACGAAGCCAGTATGTTCAGCGCATTCCATTTGGGTTTGGGTGCAAACTGGGTGACCGCAATTACAGATTCTATTTCTTTATCGGTTGGCGTGACATATGATTACTATACGGTCAGTGATGCAGACGCCAAGACATATTTGAACCAATCTTATTATACATCTATGTATGATGAATTATTAAAAGAATGGAATGATAAAAATGGTGAAAGTGGTGAAGCAGGAATGTTAAATCCCAAAACTGGTGATGGGCGCGCAATTGCAATCAAACAATTGGAATCGGAATGTCCGGGTTGGGTGTGCAGCATCGACAGTGAAATAGAATCTTTCTATAAATCGTTGGGCGTTCGCGTTGGGATTAATGCAAAGTTCTGATATGAAAAAAATAAATCTTGTATTATTTGCGATGTTTTGTGCGCTGGCAAATGGTGCGTCTGGCGCGGTGGATTTATCAGGCACGGCGTCTGTTAATATAACCAGTGAAACCGCCGCAGGCGCAAAAAATATCGCTTTTGACGAGGCGCGGCGACAAATAATCTTGGACGTTTTGGGACAATATGCCATGCCTGAACAATTAAGTGCGGCAATGCAAAACGCGTCTGGGGACGCGCTGACGGCTATGATTGCATCGTCCAGTATTGATGGCGAAAAATTGTCTGACACGACATATTCGGCAAATATCACTATGACAATAAATCCCAAAATTGCAAAAAATTGGTTAGACGCAAATGGTGTGCAAAATTGGATACCCGATGGGTCTGATGTGAATCGGTTCGTTGCGTTGGTGGTTATGTCTGACCCAATTGCAAATTGGAGCGAATTAAACAAGATTATACGAAATGAAAAATTAAACTTTGTTACAAAATATGTTCAATCGGGTCAGGTTGCCATTGAATTGCCGGCGTCAAGTCGCGCCAATTTCACAATTGCATTGCGCGAAAATGGGTGGCGTTATGCAAATCAAGGTGGGGTGTTGCGCGTCTGGAAATAATTCCTGAATAGACTTGACTTTATTCACATTGCAATATATTTTATTTCGCGTAAATGAAATGAAAGGAGAATGGTGTTGAGAAAAATTTCTTGTGCGATTTTATGCGCATTGGTTGCATTTCCTGTGTTTGCAGATGATACTGTGCCAGATGGCAAACTGGATTTGAATATTCGGCGTATTGGGCTGGATTGGTCAAAAACATCTGTTCAACATGCCGCGGAATATGCTGATTCGCCTGTGTCGGCATTTAACGCGTCAAGTCAGGATTTTATCAAGGGAATTTTTGATACAGCACTGGAATATAACAAAGATAAATTCAATTGGGACAATTCGCTGTTTATGGAATATGGGCGCACAACCATAAAACCTTATGACGGACCAAAAACAGTAGACGATAATGCTGATGATATTTTGTTGTCGTCTGATTTGAAATATGCGTGTTGGGATTTTTCTGGATTAAAACTGGGGCCGACTGTACGGGCGGCATACGATACGCAATTTGCTGATAATCCTGATGCGCCGCGTCAAAATATCGTTCGGGGCAGTATGGGTGTGTCGCTGTTTGACCATAATATTTTGAAAAGTTTATATCTGGCAGGTGTCTATGAATATGATTTCACATATTCAAATGACCAGACCACTAAAAATGCGGTTGAATTTGGTTGGCGCGCAGAATATGAAATCCGCGAAGGGGTGAAATTAAACACTAATGGTTATTATCGTGAATATGTTTATTTTTCTGATTATGTATCAACAGATTTGAACCGCGATTTGTCGGCGGTGTTGCGATTGGACACTAATTTATGGGGCAATTTTACACTGGGGCCATATGTACAATATCGTCTGGGCAAGGCGCGCGGTGCTGATGTTTATGGCAGTAATTTTATCGTTGGTGTTTCGTTTAATTATATTACGCGATTCAAATTGATGGATTAATTTTATTTTATTACAGAAAAATCTGCAGATTGGGCGGCACCCATTTCGTCAACAGCGCGAATGTTGTGTTCGCCCATTTTGACATCGTGTGTCAGAATTTGACCAGAAATTGTTTTACCAATCATATTGCCGTCCAAAAACCAGAAAATTTTCGCATTGCGGTTATCTGTTATTGCCTGAAAAGAAACATTTTCAGAATCTTGATCTGACACAATCACGATTTTTGTGCCGTCAATTGGCGATGTTATGATTGTGTTCGCACGGGTTTGGGCGATTTCAGATAAATCGCAATCTGGCATAAATGGGGGCGGGGTGTTGCGCGTAATGCCTGCACGCCGAAACATATCAAGATATTCTGAATCCCAAAATTCGTATACCACCATTTTGGTTGTTTTCGGATTGCGTGTGCATGCGCGCAGCCCAGTGCGAATATAAATTGGTACTGCGCGATAAACACGTGATGTGTCAATTGGGGATTTACCTGGGATAAAATAAGATTTAACTCGTTTTGGACAATTTGCGTCTGCAATTGAACCAACGCGGTCGCACATGTCTATTTCAGATATGTTCATATCATCGCGTAAAAAATTATTGTTTTTTATTGTGTAATGTTGCGCAACGGTGTCTGATAATGCAAAATATATTGGTGCGGCAGTGCGTGCGCCACTGAATGCGTTATTTGGCGTGCCGTCAAAATTTCCGATCCAAACAATTAAAACATAATCGCCAAATATGCCTGCGGTCCATGCGTCGCGATATGATGATGATGTGCCTGTTTTCCAATAATGTATTATGTTTCTGGGTTGGTTTTTCGCATATTGCACGCGTTGTCCGGGTGTTGATTGCCGCGCCAACATATCCAAAACCAGAAAAAATGCTTCGGGCGACAAGATTTGTTCAGACGCATTGCACGCGTCATCAATACGCATTTTTATATTTTTGTGTTCGCCTAAATTCGCCATTGTTGAATATATGTCTGCCAATTCTAACATAGATACTTCTGCGCCACCAAGTGCGATAGAAATTCCATAATGTCCAACATCGCGCAGATTTTGAATATGAAAAGATTCCAACAGATTATAAAAATTTTTTACCCCGATTTGACGCACCAGATTTATTGCAGGAATATTTCGCGAGTGTGTCAGCGCATCACGCGCCAACACAGGCCCATAAAATTCATTGTCTGCATTTTCGGGCGCATAAACACCAAAGTTTATTTTTGCGTCTTTTAATAGTGTCATGCCGTGAATCAAACCCATGTCAACCGCGGCAGCATAAATCAGTGGCTTTAATGTTGACCCAGGACTTCTGTGGGCGCGCACACCGTCATTTTCGCCAAAGATTTCAGTGTCAAAATAATTTTCTGAACCAATATATGCCAATGTTTCCATTGTTTTATAATTTAATAATATAGCAGCGGCATTTTTTACACCTATGTTTTTTCGCCGCGCAATTTCGTTATGCAATCGTTGTTCTAGTTTTTTTTGCAATTCTAAATCTAGGGTAGTTTTTACAATAGACGATTGTGCGCCACGCCAGTAATTTTTATCGCGGTGTAATTGGCTGGTTATAAAATGTGGCGCATAAAATGGCAATTCGCGCGCGTTATGCGCAACCAGTGGCATGTCGCCCAGTGTCGCCAGTTGCGTATCATCGGGATTTGCGTCAATCCAACGGCGAATTAAATCACCGCGCATTTGACGCATATTTTGCAAACCTGTGTCTGTTGATAAATTGCGCTTGGTCGGATTTTGCGGAATTGTCGCAAGTGTAATTGCTTCTATTTGACTTAAATCTTTGGGTAATTTGTGAAAATATATCATTGATGCGGTGGCGATACCTTCTATATTTCCACCATACGGCGCAAGGTTCAAATATGCAGCCAGAATATCGCGTTTGCTGTAGATTGCGTCAATGTAAATCGCCGCGGCAATTTGTACCAGTTTCCCGCCCAAGCTATGCGTATTAAGTCCATATTTCAGGCGTGCAACTTGCATCGTAATTGTTGATGCGCCTGCGGTGTCGTGATTACCATTGATATAATTTATAACAGACCGCGTCAGTGCCACAGGATTTATCCCAAAATGATAATAAAAATATTTATCTTCATACAGAATTGTTGCGCGTTGCAAATATGGGCTGATTTCGTCTAGTGGCACATATACGCGATATTTATCGTCTGGCGACAATGTCAATCGCAATAATGTTCCGTGCCTGTCGTAATATGCGTGTGAAAAAGTTGTGTCGGACATCAATGGTGGGGCAAATAATCGCGCCAGTATAAAAACACTAAACACAATGCACGCGATTATTAAAAGCCGCCACCAAAATTTTTTATAAAATTTATTCTTGGGTTGCACCATCATTCAAAACCGTAAAAGTACCAGATGTGCCTGTTGCATTTATTTGGGCATCATACATAGATTCTGCATAAATCGGCGGTGTTTGCATTTGTCCTGAACCTGTTAATTGCGCCGTATATTCAAACAGTTGCCCATCGCGCGTTAAGTCTGTATAAATAACAACACGGTCTTCGTATGCACCAGCATATGTGTATGTGCCAGTAATTGTTTGCGCGTCTGGGACAAATCCTGACGGTAACAAATCAACAATTGCAACATTTTGTGCAATATCTGTTGCGCCGTGTGTGCGTGCCATGATTTTTACGCGAACCATATCGCCAATGTCTGCGCGCGAAATCTGGTTGCCAGACATATCATAATATTGCCGTAAAATTTCAATGCCATTTGATGCGCGTTCAGATTTTGTCGGGTAACCTTGGGTCAACATTGTGTAATATGGTGCGTTGTCCTTGTCGCATTGAGGGCATGCGATTTTCACACTTTTTGCATTTAATGGAATATTGGCAACCAGCCCAGATTCTGATTTATCGTATGCGATATTTGCATTATCTGCGGTTATTGTGATGCCGTCAATTGCTGTGTTTATATCTTGGTCTGTGCCAGACATCGCCATCACAATTGCCGCAGATGTGAATGATGTGTAATCGCCACTGTTCAAATATGCGGTCAAAGTATCTGACAATTTTGTTGGTGCAGATGTGCCGTATTTTCTTGCGATGTAATAATACATTGCGTCATCTGCAACATTATTGCGGAACATAGAAATATATTCAAATCGCGGATTGGTTGACATTTTATATTCAGAAATAAGTTTCTGGGCGGCGTCATCTTTTTTCAAAATTTTGTATGCGCCACCAATATATGCGCCCATTATTTGATGTTTCCAATCTGGAATATTTTTGTCTGCATATTCTTCAAACAGGTTGATATAACTGGTGCTGACATAGCCATTTTGGGTTATAACAAATATCGCATAAGCCACGGCATTTGCGTGTTCGGCGTCTGTAATATTGCCACCTGCCATATCACGCAAGTAACCCAGCGCACGATTTAACATATTTTCAGGCACGGTATATCCGTTTTCTTGTGCCAATGTTAAAAATTGCACTACATATGCAGTCAGGTATAGCGTCTGTGCGTTATTTGTGTCATTGTGTGTTGCACCAGATGAAAATAACTCAAAAGAACCGTTATCATTTTGACGCGCCTTTAATTTATTAATCGCGTCTGATACAAATTTTTCAGATTTTTCAAATGATGTACCCAATAACGCATCATCGCCTGCCATTACATATGGAATTGTTTTTGATACCAGTTGTTCAGTACAATCAAATTCATATTTTTCAAGATATTTTACCAACGGGCGAATAATCGCAGTCGCATTAGATGAAATATACAATGTGCGCATTGCGTTCTGCGCGTACATTTGTGGCGCGGAACTTTTAACTGTTGTGGTGTCAGAATTTATCACGCCAGATTTTATATATGTTTCAAAAACAGTCGCAGGACGCACAGAAATCGTGCTAGTACTGGTACGGGTTGCAACTGTTTTATTGTTTGAATCAACCAGTTGCGCATCAATTATTATTTCGCCATTGCCCAGATTGTCGCCTGCACGCGCGCGGACATTGAAGACACCTTCTTGACGGTTGGCGACATCAATTACGGCATTTGAATCGCCCAGTAATTCAATATTATCAGATGTTTTAACAGATACGCGAACAGTATGCGCGTCTGTATCTGATAAATTTGTAATTGACGCAGTTATTTGAAATTCGTCATTTGGTGCCGCCATTAATGGTGCGGTTGGGGTTATAACAATCGGCGATTGAACCAATGTTTTTGTACTGGCGGAACCAACCGTATCTGTGCCAGATGTTACGGCATACACACTGACTTCGCCATTAAAATATTCTGGAATATCAAAAGAATATTTGCCTGATTCATTTGCAGAAATATCCAATAAACCTGAATAAAACGCAACAGGTGTTAATGTGCGCCGTGCAAATGGATTTATGATTGCGCCGCCTGCGTCAGTGTCACCGTAATAATCGCCACCACCTGTTTTGCCATATTGTGCCAAGATTTTATATTCTGGCAATAACAAAGACAATGTTTGAAATGTTTCAACCTGTAATGCGGATTTCTGGAAAAAGAATTTAATCGGATTTGGAATTTGATATTTTGCAACCTGTAAAATTCCAGTATTTACCGCAAATAACATCATTTTACCTGATTTATTTGTTTTATATTTTACAGTTAATTTATTGTTGCGAATTACATCAGGCACTGACAATTCAACACTCATTTGTCGCCGCGCAGTGTCTGTCATAAATGGTGCCGCGGCATACGCATACGGTGTTGTGAAAATATCACGGCTGTTGATGTCGCGCACAAAAGACACATTGACATAACCTGTGCCTTCAAACCCAGACGGTATAGTTATATATTGCGTACTGGTCGCTGAATCTGTATGAAACCATTTATATGCATAAACGTGGTCGCGTTCTATGGTGATAAGTCCCGTGCCAGAATAGGGCGCAGTTATATTTACCGCAATCGTATCGCCAGCCGAATATTCTGATGAATTTAACTTGATTTGCATTTCGGCATTTTTATCTGTTGTCAATGTTGCATTTTTATCAGACGCAACAAAGTATTCTACATTTGCCAAAATATTGTCTGCGTCATCTAAAATTTGAACAAAAAATGTTCCGTTTGACGATGTGTCTAATGTTATTTCAGTGCCGTTTGCAGAAATATTAAAATCATTTTCACGGACAACAGAATCGCGTATAACAGATTGATATTTGTAATAATTATTTGCGTCTTTGATTAAACTGACCAGATTTTCACGATGTGACAGACGCATTTTCAAATTGTCCAAATTTACCGATGTTCCGTCTGCACCCAATGCGATAAATTTAACTGTGTGATTAGACGCGCGCGATATATATTTCAGATTGCTGTCGCTGTGCCAGCCGACAATGTTTTTCATATCTGACACACGTGTTGAAATATTTGTTGCGACACTGTTGCCACCATCGGCATCAAAGCCACGAATGTTCAAATTCAATACATAAGTGCCGTATGCAATTGGTTGGTCAAATTTTATTTCAGCCACCGCTTTGCCGTCGTCATTTGTGCGAATGTCCGATATTTCTGTGTGTAATGTCTGGGCGGCAGAAATTGCCCCAGACGCCAAATCAGACCCCGATAAATTATTTGTTGTAAACGCATATTCAGAATATTTTTTGAAAGTATAATTTTGCGGTTTTAATGTCGCACTGATTTTAACTTGGCGATTTGCCGCAGGCGTACCAAACAGATTGCGTAATGAAATATTGGCACGCAACGCGTCAGGCGAAATCCAACCGTTATCATTTGTGTCGTCCAGTGTGGCAGAAATTTTCATTGTGTCTGCGACAAATTCTTCAACCCGAATAGATGCCATGCCGATTGTGTCTTGCGGTTTGTTTTTCGCGTTGACGGTGTACAGCCGTATATCATAATTGCCCAGTGGCGCATTTTGTGGCAAATCGTATTTCACATCAAATATACCATCGGCATTTAATGAAAATATTTTTTCCAAGACAATGCGACCGCGCGCATCTGCCATTTCTATTTTTACTGGGACACCAGCCGTTGATTTGAAATCACGCGTTTTTACAATTCCGCCAATAACCACAGATTCGCCAGCGCGATATATTCCGCGGTCTGAAAACAGGTACGCATTGACGGGATTCGTATGATACGCATATACGCCATCAGTATCAAATTTTGAAAAGTCTGTTCGTATGTCGTATGCACTGTATGGAATAAAAGAAACATCGTTTCCGTTGCGAACAACAATCGCCACAGGTTCGCGCGCATTACGATATTCATTCCATGCCAATTTCGGAATGTCTGCGCGTCCGCTGTCGTCTGTGCGCCCAGACCAAACTGCATTTCCATTGCGTCCCAAGACAAAAATTTCAACATCTGATGCAGGTGTGCCACTGGACAGGTGCGAAATAAAAACCGATGAAGATTCGTCCAGATTCACTTTGCGAATTATGCCCATATCGGTCAGCAGTATTAAACGTTTATCATTATATTCGGCATCGGATTCTGATGTTCCTGTTTGAACAATAAATATTCCTGTTTTGTCTGTGCCAGTTCTGTCCAGATAGTTTCCTAAATCAACAGATGCATAACTGGGGTTCTTCATTGACGGATTGGCAAAAGATATATGTTTTTGAAAAACCACAGACATATCATACACGCCAAATGCCCACGATTTGAAATTTATATTTGGTGCAAAAACATTGTAAATTTGTGAAATCAGGTGATTTATTTCGCTGGATTTAACCTTGTATAAATTCACATATGCGCTGTCTATGCCACCACGTGCCACAATACCCAATTTGCGTTCGCCTGATAAAGATAATAATGCACCTGTGCCTGCGATTTTTACACTGCGTTCTGGGTATGCAACCTGTAAAACGCGACCAGTGCCATTTTTCATTTTGAATCCGCCCACAGACGAAATGCCATCATCAACAACGACATATATATAATTAGATTTATTATCTGAAACATTGTACGAAAACGCATATTGATATGTCCCAGCAGGCGCCGCAAAATCCACAGGTGATAATTTTAACGCCGTGGCATTGTGTAAAATTTCGTCTGTGATTTCGTCATCTGACCAATTGTGCGGTGTGTCTGAATCGCGTTCATCAGTTGTTTTGTACCGTGGCAATATGTACGCGTGTACAGCGGTCTTGATACGAGAATCTGCGGCGGCTGTTGTATTCACAATAATCAATTGGTCGGTATTACCGTCTGGCGAGTCTGCAACAATACTGCGCAAATCAGAAATTTTGAAGATGTTATCCGCAGATTCAATTGTTGTGTTTGCTGTTAGTATTTTTGTTTCGTCTGTACCGCTGGCGGCGGAAATTTTTCCAATTTTCAATTTTAATACTTGTGGGGCATTTGAAACAGAAATAGGCGCAGATTTTATAATTGCGGTGCGTGAAAAACGGTCTAGTTTTACTGTGAAATCAATTGGTGCGCCGTCTAGTTTTAATGATATATGTTTTTCTAGGTCTGTGTTTTCAATCGGGTAATTGAAAGAAATAACCGCCACACCCAAAACCGAATTTTTAACATCTGGCGCAGGGTACGATGTGAAACTGATGACGGTATCGGTAATTTCAGGGGTTTTGAATTTAACTGTTTGATTTTTAATTTTTACATCATCGTTGAATATGCTTGATGCCATTTTAACAGTAAATTTTTTATTTGCAGGCCATTCTGATTCGGGGCTGAACACCAAAATATTTGCGCCACGATTTTGCCATGTGCCACGAATAAAAGGCGTAATTTTAATGTGCTGTGCCAGTTCTTCGCCCGACAGATTCATTTTCATTGCAGGACGATATTCACCATTTTCCACACGAAAATATATCTCTAAATCACCGCTGTGACGCAAAGTGCGATTGTCGTTTATGGTCGGAATATTATCACGCGCCGAAATCAAAACATCATTTGAATCTGAAAACAGGGCAGGTGATGGTTCACTGATTTCTGTATCAAGAACGGTTTTTGTTTGTCCGTTTTGTGAGATTGCGCGTATGCCAAAAATTGCGCCGATTAAGATTATTATGCCGATTGCCCAGAATACTATTTTGCGTATAGGTGTGTGTGTTGATTTTTTCCGTTGATATGACATAAATTTCCCCTTCCTGAAAACTATGCCAATATCATAGAAATCAAATGTGCAAAATACAAGAATTTTTTATTAGAAAATTAGTGATTTTTTTGCAATGACAAAGAATTCGTCTGTCCCATACGGGTTGTCAATAAAACTGGCGGTAAATGCACCATAGCCAACGGAATATTCAACCGCAGGCGCGATTGCCATATCAATATTATAATTATGATGAATGATTGCGCCGTTATCTGCGCGACCCACGGGCAGGCGCAAATTCATTTTACCACTGATGATGGTGTCTGGAATTGCAATGCCAAATTTCCAATTGCCATATTTCGCGCCCAATTCTGCGGACATGGTATTGACCCCTGAAAATCCAGTAATCATAGAATTTTGTTCTGATTGTGGTGCGGCAAAGCCAACCTGTATACGTTGAAATATTTGCACATCGCCCAACATAAATTCATTGTGTGCGCCAACAAAACTGATTAGGTTATTTTTTTGTGTTTGCAAAAATCCGTCTCCTAAAATTAAATCAGAATGTTTGAATCCAAATTCAAAATTGCCAATTGTTGCTCCTTGGGTTTTGTTGATTGCGCGCAACCGTTCAAATGCGCGTGGTTGATTTTTTATTTTGATATTACTGGATAAATCTGCAACAAATGGGCGACCATATTTATCAAAAGACGCAAATTTCAAATCGGCAGATTTAATACTGTGTCCAATAACACCTGAAACGCGTGCGGTACGTAATGGTTGCATAACATTGTCGTTTATTGGCACCAGTGGCGCACCAACAGGACGGGTTGCGCGTTCCATGTCCAGCATGCCATGTCCATAAATTTCATCAACCCCAGGCGCGCCTAAATCACGCGCAGTTTCAAATAATAACGATGTAATTTCAGATGCGGTCATATACGGAAATGCTTCTTTTAATACAGCCACAGCCGCCGACACCAATGGTGCAGCAAAACTGGTGCCATTTTCACGAAAACCATACTCGGTCGCCAGATTTGTCCCGGGGGCTGTTATGCAATAATCTTTGGTAATGCCACATGCGTTGCTGAAATCGGCAAGGGCGCCCGTTTGGTTGTCCCATGCCACAACATTTATAAAATGACCGCGTAATTCGGAAACAAACAACGGCATTGCAGACAAAGCGCTGGATTGACGATGATCATAATCGTTGCCTGCCGCCCAAACAAAAATTGCATCGCGTTCATGTGCCGCGCGTGATAAGGCGTCAATAAATCCTTTGTCGGTCAGACTTTCCAGTTGATGACGACTTTTTATATCTGTGGCACGCATTGACACAGACCAACTGGCGTTAAATATATCTGCGTCAGAAATACTGTCAATAATTGCGCCAATTTGTGCGTATGGTAAAAACTTCATATCGTCATCGGCAATTTTATAAGAATTAACAACCGCATTTGGCGCAATGGGTGTTGATGCAAAATATGCCACATGTTTGCCGTGTGCAGTATCTTCGCCTGCGTCTAGTACTGCAATTGTTGAACCGCGACCAGTAAATCCACGCGCCAAAGAATAACCCAATCTGATTTCATCATATTGATTTGAGTTACGAGTATAATCACTGGTACCTGTTGCCGCAGCTAATTGTATAGAATCAACATCGCCACCAACCATATAAGACGATTGTAATGTTGGTATGGTTGCGCCATTGTCCGATGATGAACCGCCACCACCACTGCTGGCAAACGCAAATGCCGCCAGTGCGCCACCCACAGCGCCCAATCCACCAAAAACAGCGGTGCCAGTACCAATAAAGAAACTGCATTTTTCAGGATATTTTGCGCGATATGCGGCGCTGGTACAATTTGCGCCAGATGCGCTGGTGCATATAAACGCACCCAGAATTGACACAGTAAAAAATTTTTTACAGATAATCATTACATCTCCTGCACACTAATAAAATAATACTAAAATAACAATTTGTCAAGATATTGTGTCAAAATAAAAACAGCGCGCGTTTTGTCAGATTTTACTTGCATTTTATGTGGTTTTGTTTAATAATCGGGCTACGCGCATTTGCGTGAAGAACACAGTCGCAGTGGCTTATTTCTGTCCAGATGCATGTCTGGTTTTATGCCCGCGGCAAGGATAACAACAGAAAAAAGGATAAAATTATGGCATTGCCAACATTTACAATGAAACAACTTATGGAATCTGGCGTACATTTTGGGCATCATACCCGTCGTTGGAATCCGTTAATGACACCTTATGTTTATGGTGTAAAAGATAAAATTCACATTATCAATTTGAATAAAACAGCCCCACTGTTACATCGTGCGTTGGTCGCGTTAGAGGCTATTACCGCCGCAGGTGGCAAGGTTCTGTTTGTTGCGACAAAACATCAAGCCAAAGATATTGTTAAAGACGCCGCAGAACGTTGTGGTCAATTTTATGTTAATAATCGTTGGTTGGGTGGTATGTTGACTAACTGGACAACTGTTTCACAATCTATTCGCCGTTTGAAAAAAATGGAATCTGATATTGAAAACGCCGATAAATTGGGTCTGACCAAGAAAGAAGTTGGCGTTATGTCCAAAGAAGTTGCAAAATTACGCGATGTTTTTGGCGGTATTTTGGAAATGCACGGTGTTCCACAGGCAATGATTGTTATTGATGTGCCACGTGAAATCAATGCAGTTCGCGAAGCGAAAAATCTGGACATTCCAACAGTTGCAATTTGCGATACAAATGCAAATCCAGAATTGGTTGATTACCCTGTACCAGGTAATGACGATTCTGCACGCGCAACACAACTGTATTGCGATTTGTTCGTAGATGCGATTTTGTCTGGTATTGAAAAACGTTTGGGTGGTGCGGCTGGTAAAAAATCAGAATCTGATATGGCAGACGCCACTGCAGAAGAAATTGAATCAGATGCCAAAGACAAAGAAGCGCGCCAAAAATCTAAAACATCAGAAGCACGCGCAGAACGTCGCGGCAAATTGGCAGACAAGGCTGATAAATAAGGAAACTGTGTTATGAAATTCGTTATGGTTGCAGAATCAGAAAAATTAGAACGTCATGGCGTAACATATAAACTGGATAAATACCGTACCTTTAAAGATGATACAATTGTTTATAACTGTATTAAACTGAACGAAGGGCCGGTTGGATTTGTCGGAAAAAACAATGGTTATTTTGGGCCAATTTGCCAATATCCAGAAATTGCGTTTCGCCGTGCCCGTGAAGTCGCAATTAATAAATCAGAATGTGGCATTTGCAAAATATGGAAACAAGGCACTGCTGATTTAATGAAATTGTGTATATCCATAGCGAATTGTTTTACGCGGTCAAAATAAAATTAAAGATAGGAGAAAAACAATGGCAGAAATTACTGCAAAATTAATCCAAGAACTGCGCGAAAAAACAGCCGCAGGCATGATGGATTGCAAAAAAGCGTTAATTGAAACAAATGGCGATATCGAAGCGGCTGCGGATTGGTTGCGCAAGAAAGGCATTGTCAAGGCGGCGTCCAAGGCTGGTCGCGTTGCAGCGTCTGGTTTGGTCACTGTTGTAAAGTGCGACAATATGGGCTGTGTTGTTGAATTGAACGCAGAAACTGATTTTGTTGCGAAAAATGAAAAATTCCAAAAATTGGTTGCAGATGTTGCCGCCAAAGCAATGGAATTACAAGGCGATTTTGACGCGACATTGGCGGCTGTCCAAGATGATATTGCGGCAACAATTTCTACAATTGGCGAAAATATGAATTTGCGCCGTATTGCACATGTTTCTGGCGACCATATTTATACTTATGTTCATAATGCCTTGGTTCCTGGTATGGGTCAAATTGGGGTTGCGGTTGCTATCAATGGCGATTCTGACAAGATTGACGAAATCGGCGGCAAAATTGCAATGCACATCGCAGCAAATAAACCAGAATTTATGACAATCGCAGATGTTGATCCTGCGGCTGTGGAACGCGAAAAGAAGGTATTTATAGATTCTGGGGCAACCGCTGGCAAACCAGAACAAGTTGTTGAAAAAATGGTTCAAGGTCGTATCAATAAATACTATGCCGAATCCGTTCTGGAAGAACAACCATTTGTTATGGATCCGTCCAAAACTGTTAAACAAGTTGTAGAAGAAGCAGGCGGCAAATTGGCTGGCTTTGCATATTTCGTTTTGGGCGAAGGTATTGAAAAACGCAACGACAATTTGGCAGACGAAGTCGCCAAAATGTTGGGCTAGCAAGTGGTTAGTGGAGAGTGTTAGGGCAAAGGGTGTGCAATGCACACCCTTTGTATTTGTGTTCGCTGCGCGAACGACATCTTATTTACTGGATTCTCGGGTCAAGCCGTGGAATTACAAATAGGAGTCGGGCATTCGCCCGACAACATTTTATGACCTGGGTCCTGGGGTCAAGCCCCAGGATGACAAATAAGAGTTCACTTCGTTCACAAAATCTTATTTACTGGATTCCACGGTCAAGCCGTGGAATGA
>CANQCM010000003.1 GCA_947589625.1 uncultured Alphaproteobacteria bacterium | reverse complement strand
GTGTCGGTGGCGGTTGCCACTGATGGGGTCTAGAAGCCCGTTCACAAGCGTCGGAATAAAAATTTATTGGGGCGCGCATGCGCCTGTTTTTATTATTGTCGGCGAAAACTTACTCCTGATATTTGTGTCAGGAGGGTTCGCGAATATATTGAATAAGCGGCACAATTCTTGTGATTGTTTCTAGCCTCCTGACCACCTGAATTTTTGGGTGGTTTTGTTTAACAACAAATACAGGAGTAAAGAAATGAAATTTTTACCTTTATCATTGAGTGCACTGATACTATTTGGCGCACCCTATAATGCGATTGCAAGTTCCGATACTTGTGAAATATGTGTTCAGTATCAAGCATGTATTATAAATTATTTACTGGTTAATAAAAATCAGCATGAAGACCTTATAATGCAAGCATACGAATATTGCGAAAAGAATCAATCTTTTAATAGCTTAAGAGATAAACAAAACATCGCAGAATTTGCAAAAAAACATGTAGAAGAATACCTATATAATATTTATCAAAACCCTGAATTCTATGATGATTGGCTGAAAGAAACTACTGGTGACGCGATAAAGTTGTGTATGTCTTATGAATGCACCGCATGTGACGGAAAAGGAGAAACAGGCACCTTATATCATTACTGGCATTATGTGAAATGGCCAGAAAATTTTTCAACATCTCTACTCAAAGCGAATGTCCCAGTTAGTTGTGAAAAGTGCCCTGATGATGGTATAACTTCTTCCCCTTACGCTAATGATATTGGATCCTGTTATAAACCAAAAGGTACCGTATTTTCAGACGAAACAGGCTCCTACACATATAACTACGATTGCTATTATAGTAAATAGTGGTTAGTGTTAGTGATTAGTAAATAGGAGTCGGGCATTGGCCCGACGGCATTAATTTACTGGATTCCACGGTCAAGCCGTGGAATGACAACCTCTTATCTTTTTATTTTAATGCTAGGGACAATGTTCGTAATTTAAGAAATAAAGAACTTGTCATTCTCGGGCTTGACCCGAGAATCCAGTTTATTTAATGCTGTGAGCGAAGCGAACGCCACTACTAATCACTAACCACTATCCACTAACTATCCACTAACACTAGCCGCTAACAACTAAACGGGGCAAATGCCCCGTTTTTACAATCCCAATGCGTCGCGGTACATTTTTGTTAATTCGTCCACTTCGTCTAATTCGTCTGGGTCCATTTTGCGCAGACGTATCATCTGGCGAATGTATTTCGGGTCGTATCCTGCGGATTTAGCCTCGGAATAAATTTCTTTGACATCAGCCGCAATCGCTGCCGCGTCTTCGTTTAATTTTTCAATTCTTTCAATAATGCTGACCAATTGTTGATTATCAATTGCGCCGTGATTTGGATTTTTCATGTTTGTGATTTCCTTTGTTTAATGACGTCTTTTATGATATATTATAAATCGTAAAAATCAAGAAAAACAAAGTGGACTTTATATGACCAGATTTACAAAAATTACTGCATCAATTGGGCCTGCGTGTGCAGACAAGCGCGTTTTAACCAGAATGATTGCCGCAGGCGTTAATGTTTGTCGCATAAATTTCAGCCATGATACAGCCGTAATCCAAGGTCGCAAGATTGATACTATACGCAATATATCAGCGCGGTTAAATCAACCTGTGGCGATTATGGTTGATTTACAAGGCCCAAAGCATCGCATCGGAGATTTCAAGACAGATAAAAAATATCCGTTGCATGTTGGTCAGAAATTTATTTTTGATAACAAACGCGCACTGGGCGATTCTTCGCGTGTGCAATTGCCCGATGTTGATGTGTTGCAATCGCTGAATGTGGGCGAACGAATTTTATTAAATGACGGCAAAATTGAAATGCGTGTCACAGATGTTGCGCCAAATAAAATTATAGCAACGGTTGTGCGCGGTTCTGAAATTTATTCGCGCCGTGGGTTTAATTTGCCTGATACAGATATTGCGACATCTGCAATGACAGATAAAGACCGCAAAGATTTAGAATATGCAATCAAGAAAAATCCTGATTGGGTTGCGGTGTCTTTTGTTCAACGACCCGAAGACATTGCGGCGGTGCGCGATTTTATTACTGCGCGCACATCGCGACCAATTCGCATTATTGCTAAAATTGAACGACCAAACGCTGTGGCGCGAATTGGGGAAATTGCGTCTGTTGCCGATGGCATTATGATTGCGCGTGGCGATTTAGCCGTAGAAGTACCGTTTGAATCTGTGCCTGCGATTTCGCGTCAAATTATTCGCGAATGCAGAAAGTTAAACAAGCCTGTGATTATGGCAACACAAATGTTGGCGACAATGGTGGAAAATGAATTTCCAACCCGTGCAGAAATTTCTGATGTGGCAAATGCGGCGTACCTGCGTGCTGATTCAACAATGACCAGTGAAGAAACAACTGTTGGGGTAAATCCTGTAAATGTTATTGAAACAATGTCGCGAATACTGGCGTATTCAGATGCAGATGCCATTGCGAACCCGTACGATTGGTCGCGCATTGATAATGTACCTGAAAATGATTGGTCGCGGTCGGTGGCATCTATGGCATATTTGAACAAGGCGTGCGCAATTGTTGTATTTGCACGCGATTGTGATGTCGCAACCCAGATTTCTTGTCGCAAGCCTGATATTCCAATTATTGCAATCACGCGCGATGAAATGATTGCAAATCAATTATGCCTGTTGCGTGGCGTCTTTCCCGTCTTTGATGAAAAACGGTTTGCCCACCGCGAGGCATTTGAGACCGCGCACGATTTCGGCATAGATTATGGAAAACTGGTGATTGTTGACGGCGATAAAATCAGCTTGCGTACATTGGATTAAAATCATATTGCGATATAGTCGCCGTTGTGGGAAATTGTGTTGACCGCAATGGCGATTTTTTATTACAGTATATGTTATGAGAAAGATATTAATCCTGATATTATCTTTATTTGTTATGCCTGCATTTGGCGCGCAATATCGCGCGGCGATGGTTGCAGATATGGATTCAGGGCGCGTATTGTATTCTGAAAATGAACGCGTAGAAAATTATCCAGCCAGTTTAACTAAAATTATGACCATATATTTGACATTTGATGCGCTGGAACATGGGCGGTTGCATTTAGACGATTATTTGATTGTATCGCAATCTGCGGCGGCGGCATCGCCTGTGAAACTGGGTCTGGCCGCAGGCAGTAAAATTCGCGTTGAAGACGCAATCAAGGCGGTTACAGTTTTGAGTGCAAATGATGTTGCGCGTGTGTTGGCAGAAAATCTGCGCGGTGGCCAAGAAGAATCATTTGCAACATTGATGACACGGGTCGCAAATGAAATCGGGCTGACGGGGACACATTTTGAAAATTCGTCTGGGTTGCCAAATGATGACCATTTATCAACTGCGCGTGATATAACATTGCTGTCTATGGCGGTGTACAAGCATTTTCCACAATATTGGAAATATTTCGGCATAAAAACATGGACATATAACGGAAAAACTTATACTAATGGAAATCGGCTGTTGGGTGTGTATCCTGGGTGTGACGGCATGAAGACAGGTTTTACCAATAAATCAAAATATTCACTGGTGGCGACAGCAAAACAAAACGGACATCATTTAATTGCAGTGGTTCTGGGCGCAGAAAATAAAGATGTACGTGCAAATGTTGCAACAAAATTGTTAAATAATGGTTTTGCAAAATTAGGTGTTGCGCCTGCGCCAGTTGCTGCGCAACCTGTACAATCCAGCCAACCCGTGCAACCTGTGGCGACCCAGCCTGTACAACCAGTATCACCACAGGCACAATCTGCAACTTTATCTGCGGCATATAATTCTGCGCGTGGTATGGGCGCGACATCGTCTGGCAATGCAGGTGTTCAATTTGGTGCGTTTTCTTCCCAAGGTGCCGCGCAATCGCAAGTGGAAAATCTAAAATCTAAATTAGGCATTACGGCGTATGTTGAAGGTGCGCCCAACGGTTTATATCGTGTGCGTGTGGCGGGCTTGTCTGAATCTGCAGCGCAAAATTTGAAAGCGTCTGCATCGGCGCAAGGTATTGATTGTTATGTGTTTCATTAAGTGATTTGATATGAATTCAAAGATTGAAAAATTAATAAAAATGTTTGCAAAATTACCGCGTGTTGGCAATCGCGCGGCGCAACGTATGGTCTTGGCATTGTTGCAAGATAAATCAGGTCGTGCAGAAAACCTGGCGGCGGCACTGGCAGATGCGGCGGCAACAATTGCGCCATGCGCGCGGTGTGGAATGCTGACTGATGTTGATATGGGTGTATGTGAATTTTGTCGCGATGCGTCGCGTGCAAATGGTGTTTTATGTATTGTGCGCGATTTATCTGATGTCTTGATTCTGGAAAAATCAGGCGTTTTTCATGGGCGGTATCATATTTTAGGTGGGCTGTTATCTGGGGTTGCAGGTATCACACCAAACGATTTGAATATTGCGACATTGCCGTCAAGAATAGGGGACGAAAAAATTTCAGAAATTATTTTTGCATTACCAAATACGGTTGAAGGAAAAACAACCCAGCATTATGTTATGAGTACACTAGAAAATGCTAAAAATATTCGTTTTTCAGAATTGGCGTCTGGCGTGCCGTTGGGTGGCGATTTAGATTATCTGGACGATGGCACATTAAGTTTGGCATTTGGGGGACGCAAAGAATTATGACATCAGACGATATTCAATCTTTGCCACCTGTATCGCAAATGATGCGCGATTGTGATTTAAGCCCCAAGAAAAAATTCGGGCAAAATTTCTTGTTTGATTTGAATTTAACTATGCGTATTGCGCGCAGTGTGCCAAACATAACAACCACACCAATCATAGAAGTTGGCCCAGGGCCTGCAGGTCTGACCCGTGCATTATTAATGGCTGGCGCACCGCGCGTTCTTGCCATAGAAATGGATAAAACGACCGCGCCGTTATTGACGCGTGTCGCTGATGCATCACATGGACGATTAACAGTTATTTATGATGATGCGATGCGCGTTGATTATAATTCGCTGGATTTATCTGGCGGTTATGCGATTTGTTCAAATTTACCGTATAATGTTGGAACGCAATTATTGATAAATTGGCTGGTTAATATTGCAAATGGCGCGCCGATAAAATCACTGACATTAATGTTTCAACGCGAAGTTGCCATGCGTATTGTTGCAAAACCGCGCAGTGCGCAATATGGGCGATTGTCTGTGTTGGCGCAATTGGTTGCAGATACCAAGATTTTGTTTAATGTGCCAAATACTGCGTTTGTGCCTGCGCCGCGTGTGCAAAGTGCAGTGTTGCAAATTATTCCGAACCCAGAAAAAATTCGTAGAATTGGCGATATATCTAAAATAGAACAACTGACGGCGAAATTATTTAATCAGCGTCGCAAAATGATACGCGGAATATATTCAGATGTTGATTGGGCTGCGTTTGGTCTGGCTGGCACCGAACGCGCCGAAGAATTATCGCCTGAACAATTTTTAACACTGGCAAAAAACATAGTATGAAAAAAATCGCGTATCTGATATAATAATAAAAATCGGGAGAAGAGAGAGATGTCCATTACAATTCTAGTCTTTTTTGTTGTGTTATTTGCGCTGGTGTTATTGTTGCGTGTTGCGCATATTGGCGCGCTGGCGGCGTTTTTGTTGGCAGGTGTTATATCAGGTGTGCATGGGCTGAATTTATTTCAATTGAGTGAAACATGGACATTTCTGGGCGATTTAGGAATTTTATTTTTGTGGTTTAATTTAGGTCTGGAAATAAATATAAAACGTCTGTGGCAAATGCGTCATACAATTTTCGGGTTTGGTGCCGCCCAAGTTCTAATGGTTGCAACAATGCTGTTTCCGTTGCTGTATGGCGTGTCATCGTGGTCTATTATGGGTTGCGTGATGGTGTCGCTGTTATTGGCGATGTCCAGTACGTCCGAAGATTTACAATTATTGGCAGACCGCAACGAAATGAACACTAATATGGGTCGCCAGACTTTTTCAATTTTGTTGTTCCAAGATTTATTGTCTATTCCATTGTTGGCCATGTTGCCTGTGTTTGCAGGTCGTACATTTAATTTGGGCGCAACCGCAATTGATGTTTTGGTAATGTCTGTGGCATTAGTTCTGGGCGTGGTAATTGTTGGTCGGTTTATTATAAATCCATTGATGCGTTTTGTCTGTCGCAGTAAATCCAAAGAAGCATTTTTATTGGCAATTATGGTAAATATTGCGTTCTGGGCTGTAATTATGACCAGAATGGGGTTGCCTGCTGGACTGGGTGCGTTTTTGGCAGGTATGTTAATGAGTGAAACAATTTATCGTCATCAAGTTACTGCGGAAATCAGCCCGTACGCAATGTTGTTCTTGTCGTTCTTTTTCATATCGTTGGGCATGGGGTTAAATGTTCCGTTCTTGTTAAACTATTGGTATGTTGTCTTGGCAGGTTTAATCGGGTTGCTGATTATAAAATTTACCGCAATATTTATAGTTGCGCGCGTGCGTCATGTTTCTATCCAAGACGCAATTATGATTGCGCTGATATTGTCCCAAGGTGGCGAATTTGGTTTGTTGATGTTGCAGACTATTAAATCCAGCGGTATAAATGTTTTGCCTGCGCAACACCAAGAAATTTTAACAGCAGTAATCATACTGTCTATTATGACAACCCCGATATTGTTGGCGATTTTTGACAGAATTCGCTTGTCTGGTGGTGTGTTTGATACAGGTAATAATACGCAAAATATTTCGCAAGAAAAACACCCAGATGTCGTAATTTGTGGCTTTGGTCGTGTGGGTCAAATTGTGGCGCAAATATTAAATGCCCAAGGCATATCTTATGTCGCATTGGATTTAGATGTGAATTCTGTAATGATTGGACGCGAACAGGGTTACAATGTTGTTTACGGCGATTGCCGTAACGGCGCGGTTTTGTCTGAAATGGGACTTGCGCCCAGACGCACGCGCGCGGTTGTTGTTGCGCTGGATAATGCGTCAAATGCACATAAAACAGTGCATACAGTGCGTTCTGTTGCACCACGTGTTCAGATTTTTGCCCGTGCGCGTAATTTGGCAGATTCCAAGGCACTGTTGCGCGATGGTGTCCAGTGTGCTTTTCCAGAAACAATAGAATCATCGTTCTTTTTGGCGCGTGATGTGTTGTCGCACTTTGGTGTGTCTGATGCCAAGATTGAACAATTATTGTCTGAATTACGCAGTGATAACTATTCGCAACTATCTTCGTTGATTTCAGACCATATTGACTAGGCATTTTTTCATGAAACGAAAGTCCCAGTTTTGGGACTTTTATATTTGCATTTATGGCGCAAGGCTGGTATATTTCAATAATCAAAAAGGCGGATTATGAAAAAGAAAATTTTATTGCCCATTTTGGTTATTATCGCCGTAATTCTGGCAGACCAATTTTCCAAGGGTGTGTTATTGTGGCTGATTACTGGCGGTGTGCCGTTGGTGGGTCAGGCATGGGAAATTGTGCCAAATCCTTATTTAATGGCGCATGTATGGGATTTCTTTAATATTGTTTTTACATGGAATCCTGGGACATCGTTTTCTATGTTTCGGGCATTGGGCGAACATGCGCCAATTGTCATTATCGGGTTAACTGGGTTTATAATCGGTTTTCTGGGGCATTACCTATTTGTGCGCGCACCACAACAAGAACGCGTGCCATTGGCATTGGTTGTGGGCGGCGCAATTGGAAATTTAATTGACCGCGTGCGTTTTGGCGCAGTTATTGATTTTCTTGATTTTCATATTGGCACATGGCGTTATCCGTCTTTTAATATTGCAGATATATGTATTTGTGTTGGTATCGGATTATTTATATTAAATTGGTATTTGGCGCGGCGCGCATTAAAAAAATCAGTCAAAGGTGGTAAATAAAATGGTGAAATATTTAGATAATAATTCTGGGTTTAATCAATGGAACGCGGCGCGTGCCACAGATAATAATAAATCGCGTTTTTCAGTCGTTGGGTTCTTGAAATGGTTTTTCATAATTCTGGCGGCGTGGTGGCTGGTCGGGATATTTATGACACCTCGTTCTGAAAATAACACGGCCGAACCTGTGGCAAATACATCGGTTGATATAACTGGCGTGCCCACGTCCGTGGTAACATCTGATAAAATCACTGCAACGGTCCAAGGGTTGCGAATCAGTGATATTAAACTGGCTGATTTTATGGAAACAAATGACAATTCTGAAAAAGTATCATTGTTGGCTGGCGATGGCGACTATTCAGAATTTGGTTATATGGCAACAGGAACAACTGCGCCACTGGCAAATACAGTTTGGGCAAATAATGACGGAAAAATGACATGGCGTAATTCTGACGGTGTGTCGTTTACGCGTACAATTACCATCAGCGATTATGTCATTATCATCAGCGATGAAATTAAAAACACTGCGTCGCGTGATGTTGCGTTTGCACCGTATGCGCGAATTGTGCGCGGAAACGATATGAAATCGTCTGCAGGTGTGTATTCAGGCGCAATTGCGTATGTAAATTCAAAATTAAATCATAAAGATTGGCGCAGCCTTGACCGCAACACTTTGACATATTCCACAACAAATGGATATGCAGGGTTCGCAGATCAATATTGGGAAACATTTGCGTCTATTTCTGCGCCAGACCAAACGATTCGCATTCGTAAAATTGGTGAAAAATATCAATCTGATGTGGCATCGGCGGCGGTAACAGTTCCATCAGGTGGCAACGCAACCATCACAACATATTTATTTGCAGGCCCACGCAGTTCAGATGCATTAAATGCGGCACAAACATATATTCCGCATGCGGCGAAAACAATTGATTATGGCTGGTTCTGGTTCTTAGTAATGCCGATGATGTGGCTGTTGCGTCTGTTGCATGCGTTTGTATTAAATTACGGTGTTGCAATCATATTACTTACGATTATTTTACGCGGATTGCTGTGGCCACTGACACGTAAATCGTTCAAGTCGTCTATTGCAATGCAAAAAATGCAACCAGAAATGGAACGCATTCAAAAACTGTACGGCAATGATAAAGCGCGCATGAGCATGGAAATGATGAAGTTATACCAGACAAACAAAATGTCGCCGATGTCTGGGTGTTTGCCGATGTTGATTCAGATTCCAATCTTTTTCGCACTGTACAAGGCGTTGTTGATTTCTGTGCCATTACGGAACGCGCAATTTTTGTGGATTCATGATTTGGCTGCAATGGATCCATATTTTATCTTGCCAATATTAATGGGGCTGACGATGTGGATTCAACAACGTTTAAGTACACCGAATATGTCTAACAACCCGATGATGAAAACGATGATGTGGATGCCACTTATCTTTACAGTAATGTTTGCATGGATGCCTGCAGGTTTGGTTCTGTATTGGACAACATCAAATATATTTGGATTGGTGCAATTATATATCATTCGCCACACGTCAGATAAATAATTCTACCGCCACGGCGAACAAGTACGCGCATCAATTGATCAGGTGTCTGAATCAATGGTGCGCGTAAATTTATTACGCCTTTACATAATGCGACGCATGTTATTGTGCGATGTATGTCCGCCAAATGTGCGCGACGCTGTACCATGATAAAACGCCAGCCAAAATGTTGTAATCGCGCCAGATCGCATTTGCGTAGTTTTATTTTATATATTTGCCCATGTTTCACAAATTGATACAAAATATACCCATTGCGCGTTGGTATAATTGGCGCACAGTGGCGCATGTCGCGACATATTAAACGCGGCAAGATTTTACTGGTTTTGCGACAAAATCCGATAATAATCATTTAATTTTCCTTTGGATTGGCCGCACGCAATTTCGCGTGCGGTTTTGTTTATTCAATCCACCCGCGTTTGCGTGCCGCCGCGTCAAGTGTTTTCATTGCATGGTTCCATAAATAATATGCGCGATGTTCAGCCCAGATATATTGATGTGGTGCGCGTCTGCGGTCGCCATAGTGTTTCATAATTGCCAATTGTTCATCTGTTAATTCACCAGATAGATATAATTTTGTAATCAGTGTTTCAACATCTAATAATTCGCAAACCCGCCGTGTTGCACGACCAGAATTATGTATAAAACCATTTTGTGCAGATTTAGAATATAAAAACCAAAACCACATTTGTTCTGCGTTTTGAAATTTCTCGTTAGCATTTTGTAATTTATAATTTAACATTTAGTGTTTCTCCTTTTGTTTGTTATGTTAAATGGCTTTTGCCTGATGTAGTTATAAAATAAGAATAAAATCCTGTAAAAGAATACAATTACTGGTTGAATTTGAACCTAGGTTTCAGATAATTTCAGCGAATTTTGCAGAGCGCGACCGAATCGCAGAAAATAAAAAACGCGCATTAATATGCGCGTGAATTATCATTGTTAGTTTTTTATTTTATTACAATATCGGTGGAAAGCAATCGCCGCCTGTTTCTGGGCAACAATTGAAACCTTGTTCACCCATATCGGTATAGATTTCGCCCGTACAACAACCGTTTTGATCTGGTAAATTACCGTCTTCACATGTAATAACGCCAGTAGTTGGGGTTTCTTCTTCAACAGGTGTTGGCACGGACAAAACACCATTTTCATCTGCAACCAAACCCAGAACGCCGGTATTATATTCGTTGCTGCCTGATATTCCGGTCAGAGAGCCACTGCCAGAACCACCCCAAACACCAGTACCAGTTTGGGTTGCGCCATAATTATTTTGGAATGCATTTTGTTGCGACTGGAATATTGCGTCTTGGCGTGCATTATTTATTGCCTGATATTGATTTGTCTGGCAATAGAACAATACATTTGCATAACTTAAACCTGCTGCTTGAATGTCTGCAATTTTGTCATTGTCAACTTTACCATCTTTGCAATATTGCGACCAATTAAATGAACGAACCTGACCAATCCAAGAACCGTCAGAATAATCCACGGTGCCAATGTGTTGCCAATCTGGGCGTGAATCGCGTTCGTTTGCAATCATTTGTGTGTTTTCACTTAATATGTTGAACGAGCATTTTTTTGTATCGTCATCGCCACATGTTACGACCAAATCTTCGGGTGAATAAACGGTGATGCGTGTACCCGCAGCAATAGAAAACGGTGGCACCGTATTGTCCAGCGCATCAACAATTAATTTTTGTGCGACCTGATTCCATGCAGTAATAATTTCGTTCTTGGCCAGTTCTGATGAACGTACTGTACCACTTTGCACAACGGTATTATTATCCAAATCAATTTGATTAATAAATGTATCAGATATTGGTGCAATTAAATTCACCGCCGCTGGCACAATCGCAGTCAGCATTGGCATAACAATTTGTTCCAGATAATCAGTACTGCCATAGCCCGGAACACCCATACGACCTTGCGAGTCGGCAGAAAATGGGTCTTCGTCTGGATTGCCCTTGAAATTAAATTCAACCCCATTTGGCAAGACAAATTGATACCAACTGATGTTCATGCGTCCAATTGATTTATATGGCCCTGGAATATCGCCCGTGACATACCCCAGCATTAATGTACCGGTGGGAATTATGATAGTACGACCGTCATCAGAATATACATTTCTGTCAACTGTGGCGCGCACAGGCAAACTGTGTTTTTGACCGTTTTGATATAAAGACGGGTCAGCGCGTACTTCTGATACAATTGTCGCAGGAATCGGTTTATATTGACGCAATACAAATGTACGGTCATATGGGTCAGACGAAAAATATGCTTTACCTGTTGTGCCAACCTTGACCGTTGTTTTAGGCTGTTTTAATGTGAATTTTTCATCAACAGGTTTAGAGAAAGCAGCATAACTGTCCCAATCTGGTTCTGGTTTTTCACGCGTTGCAGGATTTGACAATTGGGGCAGAGTGCCGTTTTGAATTGTGTTATATCCAATATGTTCGGCATCAGTACCGATTTTTTTGCCAGAATTTTTTATATCTGTGATTATGCCGTTGTCTGGATTATATGTACCTGTGGGCGAATTACAATCTTTATCAGAAAATGGGTGAAAATAGTACGCACCGTTTTCTGGGCGAATCCAACCTGCTTGGACACCAGACATATTATAACCAGGAAACGCGAAATCAGAACACGATTCAGACGGCGCAACATAATCGTCAGATGGTGTTTTCTTGACAGGTTCTGGTTTATTTAACAAAGAAACATCGGGTGCAATATCTTGTATTTCTTGTTTAATTTCTTGTTGCACAGGCGAAACATCTTTGGGTGTGATTTTTGGTTGTAATTCTGCGACATCTTGAACTGGTTCTGGTTTAGGCATATCTATTACTGGTTTTGGCGCAACAGGCGCAACCGCACCTAAATCAATTACTAGCGGGGTTTGCTTTTTCATTTTGTCAGGTTGGCTGGCGTCATGCCATTCAAAATTGACACTGATTTGTGTGTTTTCCATTGCAACCGTTGGCGCATAGGTCAATGCCATTGTGCAAGACACATCTGAATCAATTTGTTGAACATTTATACATGTTTGCTGAATTTTCAGCCCGTTTATTTCTTTTGTTGGTTTTACCGACAAGATTTTCACAGGCACAGTTGCGGTTATTTCAATGTTTTCTGTACGCGTGTCGCCAACCGTTGTATCAGACCAATCAATTGGTTCGGCACTGGGGTTGAATATCAAACTGGCAGGTGTGTCGTCTTGAATGATTTCTACTGATTCTGATTTTTTGCCACCAATCAACAAAGTCAGCAATATCAGCACGACAACAAACGCCGCAATCAACAACAGCCACTGAATATGCTTGGGCGTTGTGCTGCGCAACTGTGAAATTTGTTTTTTTAATTTATTCATAACTCAACCGCGATTATTGTATTCTGACGACATTGCAACTGGTGCCACTGAATTTTAACAAGTCATCACATAATTTTTGTGCAACTTCTATATTTGCCAGTGGCCCAATGCGCAAACGATACAGACGCGCCGTAGTAGACGATGCGCCCAGTTCGCCGACACCTTGTTCGTCAACCGCAAAGAACACCATGTCTTTATACGGTGTTAAAATACCTGTGCCGTCATCGCCGCTGAATTTCGCCAATAATCCAGACCAATAATCCGCCAATGCTTTGACCGATGAATCAGATTTTAATTCAATTGCAACCCCTGATTGATTGCTGGCGATAACAGGAATATTTGTTTGTGGCAAATATGAACCTGCGGTAACGCGTTCTGTTGGAATCATGTTTATGCCGCTGCCAGAATTGCTGTACATTGGTGTTGCAGGTATGCCATAGCCCGCAGGCATATAATAACCTGCGCCAGTGGTATTATCGCCAACAAATACAGGTGTACCTGTGTAATTAGGCGATGTGGCAATCGCAGACAAATCGGCATTATATGCAATGTTATTCAGCGATTGTCCCGACATCATAGATTGTGCAACATTAGCCTCGGCCAGTGCCATAACAGACGCGGTATCTGCAATCAAGAACGGTTTTTCGCGCTTTTTAATGCATACTATGCGCTGACCGCTGCGCAGAACCATATCACCGACAGCTTCTACAATCAGCAATCTGCCGTCTTCGCCATCAGTGCGAAAACTGACAGGGGATTCGCCACCTTCAACCAACAATGAAACCACAGGACGTTGGGTCATAGAAATAACCTTGTCACCAAAGTCAATATATGTGAATATGCGGTCACGCCATACGCGTTCGGGTGCAATTACATAATCGTCAGGATTTGGCACGAAAATATCCAAATCAAAGCGAAATTCGGACGGGTCTATTTTCATAGATTTAATCCAGCCGTAATCTTCGCCATCAACCCCAACGGTGCTGGATTGGGCGGGCGCTTTCTTGAATATAGATGATGCGCCCCCAGTCGCAGATGCAGCGGTCGCGTTTGGTAATGTGCCGTTGCCGTCCAAGACAACTTCTACTTGGGAATAGGTGATTTCACTGGAATTTGCAGGTTCGGCGCGCAGGTAAAATATATATTGATTGCCCGATTGCCCCGATACAATTAAATTTGTGTCCAGACCTTGGTTGGTCGCCCCAGGTGTAATCATAAGTGTGTTTCCACCTTGGGCAGCATCAATTTGGAATAGCCCGTCACTGCCAACTGTGGCATCTGCAATTTGTTCACCATTTGGCAGTGTAACCATCGTGACCATACCACTGCGTAATTTGATTGGCAAAACAGTGCCTTTTGCCCATCCCAGTTGTGCATAGCCTGGTTTAACACTGCCTGCGGACATATTTACATTTGGGTTGTCCCACGCGTCTTGTGCCGCATATGCCCCGAAACAAACTGTCGCCACACATATTGCAGATATATTTAACTTTAACGCTTTTGCCAGTGTCATGCCTTTTCCTTACCTTTTCTACAGGTGAACATTTTACTGTTCGCCGGTTTCCAAATACCCTGTATCCAACGGGTCGCCGTTGCCAGATTCCACAGTATATTCCGCAACACGAATGCCCAATGGATTATTCAGACGTTCAGACCATTTAACGGTTGCGCCGTCTTCGTATTCTAATCTTATTCGGATTGTATAATCTTTTTGCCCGACCTGTCCATTACTATTTTCGCAGAAATAACGAAAGTTTACAGCATATGTATTATCAGACCGTGGCTTGATTGCGCCGGTTTCAAATTCCACAGGACAGCGAAATTCAAAATCTGGCACATCGTTCATCAATGCACGCCACATGTTTGTTTGCTGAAATGCACTGTATACATCAGGATTAGACCATGTGCGGACAATCCCATCAGATGTATTTGCCCATTTCATACGCATAACCTTGGGGTTGGGAACGATTTCGTTGCGCGCCTTGATATATTCGCGAATAAATGCGCGCTTGTAAATTTCGAAATTTTCGTCAGATGGTGTCATTTCCGCCAGACGAATTTCCAGATTTTCGCGCGGTTGTGTCATCAAGAAAAACACTTGCGGACGCACCAGTGGAAACATCTGGTACAACGAAAATGCCAAAACCAAGACAATGACCAACATGGTTGCAAAAACGAAAGTCAATGTTCTGGACAGTAAAATTGGCGGTTCTACGCTGTTTTGCACGTGCCTTTCCCCCTCTGATTAAAATGATTGTAGAAAAATATTATAGTCCCGTGCAAGTAAAAATTGCGGTTTTAATAAATGATAACAGGCGGCTGTAATTTTTACTTGCGTAATTTATTGTAAATTCATATAATATTTCCACTTGATTTTTTGCACAAGTGTGCTATTCTGACGCAGACTATTGGGGTAATACGGGTGTAAAAGACAGGTATTTGTACAGTAAATACAGGGGCATGGTTCAACGGTAGAATATCGGTCTCCAAAACCGCAGATGAGGGTTCGATTCCTTCTGCCCCTGCCAAGATAGTCGCGTCGACGGGCAAGATTGGAAGTGTTTATGAAAAAAATACTGGAATATATTAAATCGGTACGCAGCGAATGGTTCAAGATTGTGTGGCCATCGCGTGATACTGTTATTCGCGCAACAATTATGATTTTAGTCTTTTCTGGGATTGCGGCGTTGTTCTTCTTTGTGGTGGACAGCATACTGAATAAAATTGTTGGTTGGATTTTCTGAACAAACGGTCAAAGGATTTAGGCATGGAAGATAAAATGCAATGGTTCGTTGTGAATGTACATACAGGTTGCGAAGATAAAGTCGCACGCGATTTGCGCGCACAAATAGACAGCCGCCGCCTGAATGCGCTGTTTGGTGAAATTCTGGTGCCGACACGCGAAATCACAGAAATAAAAGCAGGCAAACGCGTCAAATCTGAAAAGAAAGTTTATCCAGGCTATATCGTTGTTCAAATGGTTATGAACAATGAAACATTTTCTTTGGTGAAATTGATGCCCCAAGTTGTTATGTTCTTGGGCGCAAAAAATAAACCTATTGCGGTCAGTGAAGAAGAAGCGCGTCGTTTATTAAAGCAAGTTGAAGAGGGTTCGTTATCTGTTGACGATACTACATACGAAGTTGGACAAGAAGTGCATGTTATTGACGGGCCGTTTGCTGGGTTTAATGGTGTTGCGTCAGATGTTGATAATTTGAAACAAAAAATGACTGTGACAATTTTAGTATTCGGGCGTGAAACCAGTGTTGAATTAGACTTTACCCAAGTTGAAAAAGTCTAACGCGCCAAAACAGTTTTTGCGGTTTTTATAAAACCGCGCAATACCGTGGCAGATGCGCCACATCGTACCACGGAACTCGGAAAAAACAAAGGAGTAATAAATGGCAAAAAAAGAAGTTAAGGGATTGGTCAAATTGGTCGTCCCTGCGAAACAAGCGAATCCTGCGCCACCAATTGGGCCTGCGCTGGGTGCGGCTGGTGTTAATATCGCAGAATTCTGCAAACAATTTAACGACAAAACCGCTGATAAAGAACCTGGAATGCCAATTCCATGTATTATTACAGTCTATACAGACCGCAGTTTTGAATTTATTATGAAATTGCCGCCTGTGTCGTACTATATTAAAAAGGCATTGAAACTGAAAATCGGTTCTCATAAACCAGGGCGCGATTTTGTTGGCACAATTACCAAGGCGCAAATCAAAGAAATCGCCGAAGCAAAAATGCCAGACTTGAATTGCTCTACCGTTGAATCTGCAATGAATATCGTTGCTGGTCAATGCCGTTCAATGGGCGTAAAGGTGGAGGAATAAGACATGAAACAGACTAAAAAACAAAAAGCATTGGCAACAATTGATACAGAAAAAGTGTACGCATTGGCTGATGCGATTGAAGTTCTGCGCGCAAATGCGTCCAAGAAATTTGATGAAACATTAGAAATCGCAATTCGTTTGGGTATTGATATAACCAAGGCAGACCAAAACATTCGCGGTATGTTGTCTTTGCCAAATGGCACAGGCAAAAAAGTGCGTGTTGCGGTATTTACTGCGAATTCGCAAGAAGAAGCCAAAAAGGCTGGCGCAGATGTTGTCGGTGGCGATGATTTGATTGAAAAAGTCGCAGGTGGGCAAATTGATTTTGACCGCGTTATCGCAACACCTGAAATGATGCCGAAAATGAGCAAGGTTGCACGTGTCTTGGGGCCCAAGGGCCTGATGCCGAATCCAAAACTGGGTACTGTTACAAACAATGTAGCAGAAGCAGTTCAAATGGCCAAGGCTGGACAAATTGAATATCGTGCAGAAAAGAACGGTATCATTCATGCAGGCATTGGCAAAATGTCGTTTGCAACAGATAAATTGGTTGAAAACGCAAATGCACTGGTGGAACAGCTGAAGAAAGTTAAACCTGCATCGTCCAAAGGTCAATATATTCTGGGCGTGGCGGTTTCATCAACCCAAGGCGTTGGCTTGAAAGTTGATGTAAAATAATTATTTGGTGTGGGTTTTCCACACCAAAAACGAGATTTCTGTCCAAGACTGATGGTGCGGCAACGCTTAATTTCCATCATAGACAAAGAAAAATTCTTTGGGGCAGGAAGAACGGGCCCCACACCAATGGCAACATTGGGTGGAAAGTTTAACAAAGCATGGTTCCAGAACATTTGTTCTGAAATCTTACGGTAAGGGATAAAGATATGAGACGCGAAGAAAAATCAGATTTGATTTCAGCGTTGCAATCGTCCTTGAAAGAAGCAAACGGTGTTTTCGTTATTGAAAACCATGGTTTGACAGTGAAAGAATTTGAAACCTTGCGCAACGAACTGCGCCCATTGGTTTCTGTATTCAAAGTCGTCAAAAACCGTTTGATGAAATTGGCATTAAAAGATTCCGATTTCGCCGATGTGTCCGATATGCTGAAACGTCCAACAGCGGTTGCGGTTGCAACTGATGGTTTGGCGGTTACCAAAGTTTTGGCAAAATTCGCAGATGAACACCCGAATTTTACAATCGTTGGTGGCAAAATGGACGCAGGTATATTAAGCACGGACGATATTGTGCAATTATCCAAATTGCCGTCACTGTTGGAAATCCGCGGTACAATCGCGCGTATATTGGTGGAACCAGCATCGCGCTTGGCACGCGTTTCCGCAGAATATGGCAAGAAAAATTAAAACAATCATGGCGAAAACCATGGTTACCTACAAATAGGAGCAAAAAATGGCAGACATTCAAAAATTAGTTGAAGAATTGTCAAAATTGACCGTTTTGGAAGCTGTTGAACTGTCCAAAGCGTTGGAAGAAACATGGGGCGTTAGCGCGGCTGCTGCGGTGGCTGTGGCTGCTGGCCCAGCAGCGGGTGCAGCTGCAGAAGAAAAGACAGAATTTGATGTTGTCTTGACAGATGCAGGTGCAAATAAATTGGCTGTTATCAAGGCTGTGAAAGATATCACAGGTTTGGGTCTGGGTGATGCCAAAGCATTGGTTGAATCTGCACCAAAAGCAGTCAAAGAAGGCGTTGCAAAAGATGAAGCCGACAAAATGAAGGCTACATTAGAAGGCGCAGGTGCCAAGGTTGAATTGAAATAATTTAACCATCTGAACCCCGTTGGTTCAAAATACCAAGTCGCAACAAATGTTGCGCAAATGCCGTCCGCCACGGAAAAAACTGTGGCGGAACAGGCATTAAAGAAAAATGAAAGATTAGTTTCGTTTGCAAAACGCACAAAAAAAAGGATTGATACCCATGGCAGTTATCCAGAAATTTAGAAAATCTTTTGGAAAAAGTTTTTTGCAAACTCCGCTTCCTGACTTAGTTGAAATTCAGTATAATTCTTATAAAGATTTCCTGCAAGCCGATGTGGAACCGCAAAATCGTAAAAATATTGGGCTGCAAAATGTGTTCACTTCTATGTTCCCAATCAAAGAACAAGAACACGCGTATAAAGATCGCACAATCAGCGGCGAATTGGAATTTGTTGAATATACTTTGGACAAGCCTGTATATAATGTAAAAGAATGTATGTTGCGCAATCTGACATATTCCAGCAAGTTAAGATTGAAGTTGAGATTGATTTTATGGGACGTCGCAGAAGATGGTAAAAAAACTCTGCGTGATACCAAAGAACAAGAAATCTATATGGGCGAAGTTCCGTTAATGACCGAACGCGGCAGTTTTATTGCCAGTGGTGTTGAACGCGTTATCGTTTCACAAATGCACCGCGCCCAAGGTGTCGTTTTTGCAACAACCAAAGAAGCAAAAATTGCAGGCAACCCAATTACATATACTGCGCGCATAATTCCAGAACACGGCAGTTGGATTGATTTTGAAGAATCCAAAGGCAACATCTATGTTCGTATTGACCGCCGCGCAAAAATGTTGGCAACAGTGCTGTTGCGTTGCTTGCCCAGTGCCGAAGATGAAAAGAAATGGTTGGCAGATCCACGCAAATTAAATATTCGTGGAATGTCTGATACAGAAATTCTGGGCGCATTTTATAAATCTGTGCCATTAAAATTTGATGGCAAATTATGGGTTGGCGATGTGTCGTCTTTTGACGGTTTGGACAAATTCCGCCTGAATTTTGATTTGATTAATCCAAAAGATAAAAAAGCATTGGCATCACATGGCGATCGTTTGAATGCCAGACGCATGGAAAAAATCAAATCTGTGTCAAATAAATTTGGTGTGTCCCCAGACAGTTTAATTGGTCAATACTTATTTGACCCTGTGATGACAGGTCAAGATGTTGTATTCCGTTCTGGGACAGAAATCACACCCGAGGTTTTATCTGAACTGGATAAAATGAATGTCCAAGAAATTTCACTGATTGCAATTGATAACAATACAATTACTGCGCATATGCGTAATACATTGATTGAAGATCAAATTGAATCCCGTGACAAGGCGTTGATTGAACTGACCAAAAATATTCGTCAGGAATCTGCAGAACACATTACATTAGAATCTGCAAATGAATTGTTCTTGCGTCAAGGTTTTGATGCGGCATATTATGATTTGTCGGCGGTTGGTCGTTTCAAAATGAACAAACGTTTGAAAATTAATTCTAATAAAAAACCAGAAGACGAACGGTTACTGACGAAATCTGATTTCTTGGCAGTTTTGAAAACATTGACTAATATCATTGACCACAAAGATACAGTTGATGATATTGATAACCTGTCAAATCGTCGCGTGCGTACTGTGGGCGAATTGTTGGAACAAAATTTCCGCACAGGTATGTTGCGTATTGAACGTTTAGTTCGTGATAATTTGAACAGCCCAAATATTGCGTCAATGGAACCACAAGATGTTATCAATGTGAAACCGTTGATGTCATTGATTTCTGAATTCTTGGGTACATCTCAATTATCTCAATTTATGGACGCGCAAAATCCATTGTCTGAACTGGAACACAAACGTCTTATTTCTGCATTGGGCCCTGGTGGGTTAAATCGTGAACGCGCAGGCATTGATGTCCGCGACGTACACCCAACACATTATGGTCGTTTATGCCCAATTCATACACCCGAAGGTGCAAATATTGGTCTGATTAACCATTTGGCAACATATGCGCGTGTAAATCCATATGGATTTATTGAAACACCATACTATGTTGTTAAAAACAGCAAAATCACAGACGAAATCAAATATCTGACGGCTGATGAAGAAATGGGTCATAAAATTGCCCAGGGTAATACCCCAACAACATCATCAGGTGTTTTGGCAGAAGATATGGTAACCGCGCGTGTTGATGGCGAATTTACCATGGTGCCAAAAGAAGAAATTGACCTGATTGACGTTGCGCCGCGTCAGGTTGTGTCTATTGCCACAGGATTGATTCCGTTCGTGGAAAATGACGACGCGAACCGTGCATTGATGGGTTCAAACATGCAACGTCAGGCGGTGCCTTTGTTACGTGTTCAGGCGCCATTGGTTGGTACAGGTATTGAACGCGAAGTGGCGCGTGATTCACGTACTGGCAAGGCTGCAAAACACAGTGGCGTTGTTGAATCTGTTGACGCAAATCGTATTGTGGTTAAATGCATGAACAGCCGCAATGTTGTCACAGGCGTTGATATTTACAATCTGGAAAAATTTGAACGCAGCAACAATGAAACAATTGTTCACCAAAAACCGTTGGTCAAGGTTGGCGACCGTGTTTCTGCTGGCGACATCATTGCTGATGGTTCGTCAATGAACTATGGCGAATTGGCATTGGGGCGCAATGTATTGGTTGCATTTGTTCCATGGCGCGGATATAACTATGAAGACTCTATCGTTATTTCTGAACGCATTTCCCGTGATGATGTATTTACATCTGTAAAAATCGTTGAAAAGGAATTCAAGGTTCGCGATACTCAATTGGGTGCGGAAACATTGACACGCGATATTCCAAATGTCAGTGAAGAAGCATTAAAGAATTTGGACGAATCTGGGATTATCTATATCGGTGCGCGCGTAAAACAAGGCGATATTTTGGTCGGTCGTGTTTCGCCAAAATCTGAAACATTATTGACCCCCGAAGAAGCATTGTTGCGCAACATCTTTGGTGACAAAGCACAAAATGTAAAAGATACATCTTTGCGCGTTGGCCCAAATGAAGAAGGTGTTGTGGTTGGCGTGAATGTTCTGACCCGTCATGGTGTCAAGAAAGACGAACGCACCAAGATGATTGAACTGCAAAAAATTGAAAAAATCAATAAAGACCGCGAAGAAGAAACAAATATCATTGAACGCGGCTTTGCAGAACAGATTTTCCCAATTGCCGAAGGCATGATTATTGATTCTGGCACAGGCAGTTTGAAACCATTTATTGGTAAAAAATTGACACAAGAAGTCTTTGAAGGAATTAAACCATCTGATATGAAAAAGTTGGTTGTTCGCAACAAAGAAGCCCAAGCCAAAATTGATGAATTGCGCGAACAACATGTTCTGAAATTAAAGCAATTGAATGAAAAGGCTGATGCAGAAGTTGCCAAAGCACAAGAAAGCAATTCGCTGAATGCGGGTGTTTTGAAAGAAGTTAAAGTCTATATCGCCCACAAGATGAAATTGCAGCCTGGTGATAAAATGGCAGGACGCCACGGAAACAAGGGTATTGTATCCAAGGTTGTGCCAATTGAAGATATGCCACACTTGGAAGACGGTACACCAGTTGATTTGGTGTTGAATCCGTTGGGTGTGCCATCGCGTATGAACATCGGTCAAATTTTGGAAACCCACCTTGGTATGGCGGCACGCACATTGGGCGAACAAATTGGCGCTGTACTGGAAGAAGTAAAACAAAAACGCGCAGTTACAGACGATTTGCGTACTGTGATGGGCAAAGTCTATGGCAAAGATGTGGCGGCAAAATTAGAAAAAATGACCGACACAGATGTTCGCGCCGAAGCAGCATTATTACGCGAAGGCGTTCCAATGGCGACACCTACATTTGACGGTGCAACCCCAGAAGACATTCGCAATATGTTGAAATTGGCGAATTTGCCTGAAACTGGTCAATTCACATTGTACGACGGTATGACTGGCGAAAAATTTGCCCGTCCTGTAACAGTTGGCGTGATGTACATGTTGAAACTGCATCACTTTGTTGATGAAAAGATTCACGCGCGTTCAATTGGTAATTATTCATTGGTAACCCAACAGCCGTTGTCTGGTAAAGCACACATGGGTGGCCAGCGTCTGGGTGAAATGGAAGTATGGGCGCTGGAAGCACATGGTGCCGCACATCTGTTACGCGAAATGTTGACAGTTAAATCTGACGATATTGTTGGCCGTAACAGAATGTATGAAGCCATCATTTCTGGCAGCAACGACATACAAACAGGAACACCAGAAGCATTTAATGTGTTTGTGCGTGAACTGCGCGGTCTAGGGTTGGCAATGACGCCAAAGAAAATTGATTAAGTACGTTGCCATGCCCAAATTTTGGGCGTGGCACGAACAAAACGATAGCGACGATAAGGAGCAAAATACATGACAAATATGTTGCAAAAGATATTTGGACAAATTGAAACCAAAGAACAGTTTGATGCATTGCGCATAACAATCGCATCACCCGAAGAAATTCTGTCTTGGTCGCATGGCGAAGTAACAAAACCAGAAACAATAAATTATCATTCATTGAAACCAGAACCCGAAGGATTGTTCTGCCAACAAATCTTTGGGCCTGTAAAAGATTATGAATGCGCATGCGGTAAATATAAACGCATGAAATATCGTGGTACAGTTTGCGAAAAATGCCATGTAGAAGTCGTTCCGTCATCTGTGCGTCGTGAACGTATGGGACATATTAAATTGGCAATGCCTGTGGCGCATACATGGTTCCTGCGCGAAGGCAAAATCGCAACACTGTTGGACAATATGCCACAAAAGAAATTGGAACAGGTTATTTTCTATGATGCGTATATCGTGGTAGAACCTGGTCTGACAGATTTGAAAAAATACGAAGTTTTAAGTTATGACGATTATCAAAAGAAAGTAGAAGAATTTGGCGCCGATGCGTTCCAAGTTGGTACTGGGGCAGAAGGTGTTCGCAACATTATTGCAGGTCTGGACATGGGTGCAGAACGCAAACGGTTGCGTGAAGAATTAAATGAAACAAAATCCGAAGCAAAACGCAAATCCTTAATCAAACAATTAAAATTGGTTGAAGCATTTTTGGATTCTAAAACAGAACCAGCGTGGATGTTGCCAGATGTTATTCCTGTTATTCCACCAGAAATGCGCCCATTGGTTACACTAGACGCAGGTCATGTTGCGGCATCTGACCTGAACGATTTGTATCGTCGTGTAATCATTCGTAATAATCGTCTGAAAAGATTTATTGATATGCATGCGCCAGAAATCATTATTCGTAATGAAAAACGTATGTTACAAGAAGCAGTTGATTCATTGTTTGATAACGGACACAAGGCGCGTCCAATGGTTTCCCAGAATCGCCGTCCGTTGAAATCTTTGTCGGATTCTTTGCGTGGTAAATCTGGTCGTTTCCGTATGAACTTGTTGGGTAAACGTGTGGATTATTCTGGCCGTTCGGTTATTGTGTCTGGGCCATCACTGAAATTACATCAGGTCGGTCTGCCCAAAGCAATGGCGTTGGAATTATTCAAACCGTTTGTGTTTGCGCGTTTGATGGCTGGCGGTTATGCAAATACATTAAAGACTGCGCGTAAAATGGTTGAAAACGGCGAAGACATTGTTTGGGAAATGCTGGAAAATGTTATTCATGAACACCCAGTATTGTTGAACCGTGCGCCATCTTTGCACAGATTGTCATTGTTGGCATTTGAACCTGTGTTGATTGAAGGCAAGGCAATTCGTCTGCACCCATTGGTTTGCAAGGGCTTTAATGCAGACTTTGACGGTGACCAGATGTCTGTGCATGTTCCTATTTCACTAGAGGCACAATTAGAAGCACGCACATTGATGTTGTCGTCTAATAATGTTTTGTCACCAGCAAACGGTGAACCAATGATTGTACCATCACAAGACATGGTTTTGGGTGTATACTATATTTCATTGATGAACGGTGAAGTTACCGAAAAATCACCACGATTTGCCAGCATGGACGAAGTTAAAATGGCGTTGGAAAACAAATCTATTACTTTGCACACGCCAATTGTTGCCCGTATAAATGGTAAATTGTACAATACAACCGCAGGCCGCATGATGTTGGGCGAATTGTTGCCAAAGTCTGAAAAAATGCCATTTGATTTGGTAAACAAACCAATGCCTGCAGGTGAAATAAAATCTCTGTTGGCAACAACATACGAACGTTGTGGCGACAAAGAAATGATTCTGTTGGCAGACGCATTAAAGAATACTGGTTTTGAACAAGCTGCACGCAGTGGTATTTCAATTGGTTTTGACGATATTGTCATTCCAAAAGAAAAAGATCAAATGATTGCAGATGCAACCCATGCTGCCGAAGAAATTGAACAACAATATCAAAACGGTTTGTTGTCTGGCGGTGAACGTCATAATAAACTGATTGACTTGTGGCAAAAAACAACTGATAAATTGGGCGATTTGGCATACGAGGCATTGTCCAAGAGTGAAGGCGAAAATTGGAATTCTATTTATATGATGGCTGTATCCAAGGCGCGTGGTTCCAAAGGTCAGATTCAACAGTTGGCAGGTATGCGTGGTATGATGCAGAAACCAGACGGTTCTATTATTGAAGTTCCAATTATTTCAAACTTCAAAGAAGGTTTAACCATGTCTGAATACTTTACATCAACCCACGGTGCACGTAAAGGTATGTCAGATACGGCGTTAAAGACTGCTGACGCAGGTTATTTAACCCGTCGTTTGGTTGAACTGGCACAAAATACGGTTATTACAGAACACGATTGCGGTACAACAGAATTTATTACTGCAAAACCTGTATATCAAGGTTCTACATTGTCTGTGCCATTGGGTGATGTCGTGTTAGGTCGTACAGCGGCGCACGATATTGTGCACCCAATTAGCAAAGAAGTAATTGTACCAGCAGGTGAATTGATTACTAAAACTGCGGCAAAACAAATCAATGAATCTGGATTGCCCAGTGTTGATGTCCGCAGTGTTCTGACCTGTTGCAGTGACGGTTTGTGCGCAAAATGTTATGGTATGGATTTGTCGCGTAATGCGCTGGTTCATGTTGGCGAAGCGGTCGGTGTTATTGCAGGTCAATCAATTGGCGAACCTGGAACCCAGTTAACATTGCGTACGTTCCACATTGGTGGTGTCGCATCGGGCAGTGCAGAAAGCCACTTTATAGAAGTGCCAGTTTCTGGAACAATTAAATTGAGTGGTGTGAATACAATTAAAAATTCTGCAGGCCGTATTGTTGTTCTGTCGCGTAATGGCGAAGTTGCTGTTATGGGTAATAAAGGCGAAAAATTATTCAGTGCCGCATTGCCATACGCATCTATGTTGATTGTCAACGATGGCGATACCGTAGAAAAAGGTGCAAAAATTGCAGAATGGGATCCATATTCAAACACAATCATTGCAGAAAAAGACGGTACTGTCAGTTTCAGTGATTTGATTGAAAATGTTTCTTATCAAGAAGAAGTTGATTCTACAACTGGTATCGTTTCGCGCAAGGTTACAAATTGGAAATCAAACACCAAGAAAGCATTGAACCCTGCAATCAGATTGGTTGATGCCAAGGGCGAAATTATATCGTTGGGTGGCAAAAAAATCGCAGAATATCTGTTGCCAATGTATTCAATTTTGAATGTGGCAAATGGCGACAAGGTTGCTGCAGGCGATGTTTTGGCGCGTATCCCAGTACAAACAAAACGTACGGGCGATATTACGGGCGGTCTGCCACGTGTTAACGAATTGCTGGAAGTGCGCCGTCCTGCAAACCCTGCATTATTGGCAGAAGTTGACGGTACAGTTGAATTGAAAGATTCTAAATCTAAAATCACAATTGTTATTGAACCGTCAGACGGTACAGCACCTGTTGAATACAGTGTGCCAAAGGGTGCAAACATTTTGGTTCGCAGTGGCGATGTTGTCCGCAAGGCTGATAAATTGGTTGACGGCGACCCAGTGCCACAAGATATTTTACGTATCTTGGGTCAAAAGGCGTTGGCAACATTTATGGTTGAACAAATTCAGCAAGTTTATCGCTTGCAGGGCGTGGTAATTAACGACAAGCATATTGAAATCTTGATTCGTGAAATGACCCGTCGTGTTGAAATCACGAACCCAGGTGATACTGGATTCTTGATGGGTCAGGTCGTTGACCGTGTTGATTTTGAAGAAGAAAATGCGCGTGTGACGCGCGATGGTGGCAAATTAGCCGAGGCATCACAAGTCTTGGTTGGTTTGACCCGTGCATCGTTGACATCGCGTTCATTTATTTCAAATGCATCGTTCCAACAGACTACCAAGGTATTGGTTGATGCCGCGATTTCAGGTTCAACCGATAAATTGGTCGGTATAAATGAAAACTTGATTGTGGGTCGTCTGATTCCAATTGGTACAGGTGCATATGTTCGTCGTGTTCGCGCAATTGCCAAAGAAGAAGAAAAAGCAGAACGTTTGGCACGCGATGGCAACGCAAAACAACAACTGTTGGATATATAACAACAAAACAAATGATTGCCCGAATATTTGGTGTTGCGCCAATATTCGGGCAAATCATTTGCAAATTCTGCCCCCTAATCACTAACCACTAACACTAACCACTAACCCTAGTAATGCCCGAAATACCTGCGATTTTTTGTGATATTGATGGCGTCGTCAGTAAAAAGTTTGCAATTGCAAACTATGACAGATTTGGCGAACCAAACGCAAATATGATTCGTGTTTTGGAAACACTGGGGCGCGATTTCACAATCGTTTTTATCACGGGTCGTTGGGCAATGGGGCAATCCAAAGTAGAAGCGTTTATGAACGGGGTTCTGCCGAATATCAAAAAACTTGTTTTTTGTAAACCGCACGATTACCCAGGGACAACCGCAGAATACAAATTGGCAAAAATAAAAGAACTGGAATCACAAGGGTATAAATTTTATCTGGGACTGGACGACCACAGTGCTGTTATTGGGCTGATGCACAATCATGGCATGTTCGTAGCCGAGGTTATATCAGATTAAACTTTTCCTTGCAAATTCGCGATAATTTTATAAAATATCAAACTGTAAATAACAAAAGGGTAAAAAATGGCAACGCCAAGAAGTAAAACAAGTAAAGCACGCACTGCACAACGTCGTTCGCATGACGCATTGTCTATTATGCCATGCAGCGTTTGTAAATCATGTGGCGAAAAGAAACGTCCACATCATGTATGTCCTGCATGTGGTGCAAAATAATTAAACAAAAATTATGGCAGAAATGAACGCGGTTGCGTTCATCTGCCTTTTTTATTGACAATGACAACCGACAAAAAAATCATCGCAATTGACGCAATGGGTGGCGACAAAGGTCCAAATGCTGTATTGGGCGGTATCAATCAATTCTTGTATCAAAACGGTGAAGATTTAGTGCGGTTTCGCCTGTTCGGCAACAGTAAAACATTGCAGAAATTGATGGCGAAATATCCGCGTGTTGCACGTAATTGTGAAATTATTCATGCGCCTGATGTAATTAAACAGACAGATAAAATGCGCGATGTAATTCGCCATTCCCAAGACACATCTATGTATATGGCAATCAAAGATGTGCGCGATGGTAATTCTGCCGCGATTGTTAGTGCAGGTAATACGGGCATTTTAATGTCATTGTCTAAATTGGCATTAAAAACAATTGACGGTATTTCGCGGCCTGCAATTACAACAATGTTGCCATCTGGTGGTGGTGATTCACGCGTGGTTGTTCTGGATTTAGGCGCCAATGTTCAGTGTGATGCAGAAAACTTGTTTGATTTTTCTGTTTTGGGCAGTGTATATGCTGAAATTATCGGCAAAATGCAAAAGCCAAAAGTCGGTATATTAAATATTGGCGAAGAAGAAACTAAAGGCAACGAAACCTTGCAACGATTGAACAAGGTTTTTATGGAACACAAAGACCAATTGCCGTTCAAATATATTGGTTTTGTAGAAGGCAACGACATCAGTACTGGGATTGTTCAAGTTGTTGTTACAGACGGCTTTACAGGCAATATTGTTCTGAAAACGGTTGAAGGTACCGCAAAACTGATTAAACGCGTTCTGGTAGAGAATCTCAAGAAATCTGTACTGGCAATGATTGGATCGTTTTTTCTGGTGCGTGTATTCAAACGGTTAAAGCATAAAATTGACCCACGTTCGTACGCAGGCGCAACATTTCTGGGGCTGAAAGGTTTTGCCGTAAAAACACATGGAAACAGCGATGCGCTGGCATTTGCAAATGCGATTAAATATGCGGCTGATTTATCGTGCGCAAATCTTAATGATGTTATTGCGGCGCGCGCAATCAGTGTTTCTGCGATACGCGACAAATTGCAAGAAACTGAACAATAATAATTTCCATTAAATTAAAAAAAACGAGACCGCCAGCAATAAAATCACTGGCGGGACTCCCTTCCTTCTGGATAACCCAGAAACTGATTATATGCCTATTTAAACCGCGCACAGGCATATATAATTTTATGCGGCACGCGCAACCGATTTGTCTGATTCTGCGTTTTCGGCACTGTCCATAATCTTTTTAGCCTCGGCAAAGACCATTTCTTTGACACGCAATGCCAATGTTTTTGTTTCTAATGTTTCCGCAGCTGTATCAAAATTGTCTGTGCGAATTTGCAACGATACATATGCGCCAACCAATGAAGAACGGGGTAAATCTTCAATAGAACGCGGTGCGTTGTTTTTGCCAATGTGTAATTCATCAGCCAATGATATGATTTGACGGTCTTGATTTACCCATACAGTTGTTGTTAAAACTTGGTTCAGGGCAATCATAATTTCTTTGATATTTTTTGACATGCGCGGTCCCTCCTTTCGGGTGTTGTTGGAATTTTTATGACAAATTGTATTTACATTGTGTATTTACAATATTGCGAAATAAAAATTCGCATTTGTTTTGTTTGACCCAGATTTCTGCGTTTTATGCGGATTTCTGCGGTGTTTTATGTTTTCTCCTTGTCTATACACAGATATTAGAACAAAAACGAATCGCAGGTCAAGCATATTTTTTATATATTTGCAATTTATTTTATATTTATATGATTTTACATAATAAACCATAAAATCCCATAAAAAGATTATAAATTGTCATTGACAACCATAAAATACCGTGCTAAATTCATTGTGCCGTGGCGGAAAGATGGCACAAATTAAACCCTAAAAAATAAAAAGCGAATGTCATTGTTTCTCTCATCTTATGAAAATCGTTTGGATACCAAAGGGCGAATTTCTGTGCCAGCGTCTTTCCGTGCGGCGATTAACGGCGAACAATTCGCAGGCGTCGTTTTATTTCGTTCTTTTACAAATAATTGTATCGAAGGTTGCACAATGTCGCGCATGGAACAAATGGCGCACGCAACCGATAAAATGGGCGTTTTTGACAGCGATCTGGACGATTTGTCTGCAATGCTGTTTGCAGATGCGCGCCCGTTGCAATTTGATGTAACCGGCCGTATTGTTATACCAAATGATTTATTACAGCATGCAGGTATAACCGACACCGCTGTTTTTGTAGGGCGGGGCAATTCTTTTCAAATATGGAACCCATCTGCATTTCGCGCCACCCAAGAAAAATCGTTAAATAATTTACGCGCATCGCGACCCAATTTCAAAATTTCTGAATAAAAAAGCTAGCAACCGCGAGATTTTTTATGCAGCAATGGCTGTTTTAGGTCTAAAAGATATTTCCAGCCCTAATTTATCAATGGCATTATAAATTGTCTCAAATTGAGGTTTACTTTTTCCATTCAAACTTTTATACAAGCTTTCGCGATTGACACCCATTTCTTGCGCCATTTTGTTGATACCTCGCGCACGCGCAACATCACCAATAGCAAGTATTAAAGATTGTGGATTGTTTTCGGCAACGGCTGCTTGGAGATATGCTGCGATTGATTCTTCATTGTCTAAAAAATCCAAAACATTCCAATCGTTTAAGGTT
>CANQCM010000002.1 GCA_947589625.1 uncultured Alphaproteobacteria bacterium | reverse complement strand
ACTAAATCCTCCCACTGGCACACTACAATCGCGTGGTCAACATCGCCTGTGCGAATTTTATGATGTGTGGTCAATCCGTCAATCGCAACATCAACTTGAACTTCGGGTGTGGTGGTATTGATTTCTTTTTTATAGTTTAATTCAATACGGCGCAATTTATGCGTGTTGCGGTATTCATATCCTACGCTTTCTGTCGCCCACACGGCATAGACTGCATTATTTATGTGTTGATTTACATCAATATCATCAAACCGACATTTGAACACATGCGTTTTTTGAGCCACGAAATCAGGAAACTTTTCAAATTTTCTGTCCCATGCGCGAACTTTGCAATCTGTCCATTTAGGCAACTTTTCGTCCAGACGCACAGGTCGCCGCGCCGCCATATCTATTAACACCCACTGTGATGTTGCGCGCACCAGCAAACGCCCGTCTACGCCCCGAACTTCAAAATCACGCGTTGCACGCAGTGCGTCTTGACACGATGGCCAAGATGTTAATTCCAGTTCTTCGCGTTCTGTTGGCATTTCAATTATATCAACCAAATAATGCGTCACAACCCACGCAATACCTGCTGCCTGACAATAAGCATATCCAACGCCTAATTCTTCTGCGTGGCGGTCGCCCATGGCTTGCAATTCATTCATCAAAACCAAAGGACGCATATTACCATGACGGTCGCACTGGTACGCGTGCAATATGCGTTTTTCGCGCAATACATCTGTGGACATTTATTCCCCCTGAATATTATTTTCTGCAATAACGAAATCAACCCTTTCGCCAAATTCAATATTATTGGCGCGCGCCGCAGATTTAATCACACCCAACAAAGATTCAGGCGTATCATTTGGCACAGTTAATGTTTCTAGTTTTGCACCATTGCCAACCTTGCGTTCTGTACGCAGACCACGCACCGTTTTTAATATATCCAGTGCAATTTGCATCTGCGATACATCGGTATCATATTCTGGTTTTGTTTCTGGGAATGCCGTCAGGTGCAATGTTTCGCCGCCTTCGTATTGTTGATAAATTTTCTGCCATAATTCTTCGGTTAAAAATGGAATAAATGGCGCGTACATTCCAATAATCGCACGCAATACTGTCCATAAAGTCCATTGCGCCGCCGCCTTGGATTCTGTGCCATATTTTTCAGGCGACCAAAAACGGTCTTTGATAAATTCCAAATATTTATCGCAGAATATTTCATAAAAGAATGTATCAATTGCCGCACGCGAATTATAATTATCGTATTTATCAAGATTACGGCGAACATCGGCAATTGTTTTATTTAATTCTTTTAAAACCCATCGGTCTTCTATCAGGCGATTTTCCACCGATACAGGTTTTGAACTTGGATCAAAATCGGTCAGATTCATCAGCACATAACGCGCCGCATTCCATAATTTTGTCAGCAATTTTGAACCGCGTTTTACTTCGTCATCGCTGTATCGTAAATCAGTACCAATTGGCGCAGTTGCAATCCAATAACGCAAAGCGTCAGAACCAAATTTATCAACCGCGGTCAATGGGTCTGTGCCATTGCCTTTGGTCTTGGACATTTTCTGCCCCTTGGAATCGCGAACAAGTCCGTGGAAATTTACTGTATGAAATGGAATATCGCCCATAACATACAAACCCATCATTATCATACGCGCAACCCAAAAGAATATAATATCTGCGCCAGTATACAACAAACTGGTTGGATAATACTTTTTCAATTCTGGGGTTTCATCAGGCCAGCCTAATGTTGAAAACGGCCACAGCGCAGATGAAAACCAAGTATCCAAAACATCATTATCACGCGTTAATTCACGACCGCCAGATTGCGCGATTGCTTCTTGTTCTGATTCTGCGACATAAACATTGCCGTCTGCGTCATACCATGCAGGTATGCGATGCCCCCACCACAACTGACGCGAAATTGGCCATTGGCGAATATCACGCATCCACGACATAAACAGATTGTATCTATGATCGGGCATAAATGTAATTTTTCCAGATTCTACCGCCGCAGTTGCCGCAACAGATAATTTTTTCGCATCAACAAACCATTGTTCTGTCAGATACGGTTCAACAACCACACCGCCGCGTTCAGAATATGGCGTGGGAATAATTTTATCTTCTATTTTGGTCAGCAGCCCTGCAGATTCAATATCTTTGATAACTTCGGCACGTGCAGTAAATCTGTCCATGCCACGATATTTTTCAGGCACGACATCAGAATCGTTTAATTTTGCGTCTGGCGTCAAAATACATACTGGCGTCAAATTATGACGCAAACCCACAGCCCAGTCGTCAAAATCATGTGCAGGTGTAATTTTCACTGCGCCTGTACCTTTTTCAGGGTCAGCATGTTCGTCTGCAATAATCGGAATTTCAATATTTGTCAGCGGTATAATCGCACGCCGCCCAATTAAATGTTTTAATTTTTCGTTTTCTGGGTGAATCGCAATCGCCTGGTCACCAAACAAAGTTTCAGGTCGTGTTGTTGCAATCTCAACAAAACCGCCACCCACCAACGGATAATTAAAATAATAAAACTTGCCGTGTTCTTCGCGTGTTTCAACCTCGAGATCAGAAACAGATGTCATCTGTTTTGGGCACCAATTTACCAAACTTTTTTCACGATAAATTAAACCCTGACGATACATTTTCACAAACAGTTTTATAACTGCGCGCGACAAACCGTCGTCCATGGTAAATCTTTCGCGTTGCCACACAGGCGTCACGCCCAAAGTATGCAATTGGTGCATAATTTGACCGCCCTTGTCTGCTTTCCATTTCCACGCAATATCCAACAATTCGTCTTTGGTCAAAGAACGCGGATTAATACCGCGCTTGGACAAATCGCGTTCAACCAGTAATTGTGTCGCAATTGACGCATGATCTGTACCAGGTTGCCACAAAACATCATAACCACACATACGTTTATAACGGCAAATAATATCTGTTAAAACATTATCCAGCGCATGCCCCATGTGCAGACTACCTGTAACATTTGGTGGCGGCATCATAACACAGAACGGCGGTTTGTCCGATTTCACATCGTTATTCCAGAAATTATTTTTATCCCAAAATTCCTGAATCCGCGTTTCCAGTTCGCGCGTGTTTATGTTTTTTCCCAATTCTATATTCATTTTTATTTCCGTATTGTTGGTTTCCAGTTATTTGTATCAATGTTTTTTAATTCTGTGGGCATGTCGTCAGTATTTACGGTATGCCATTTCTGGGTGCGTCCCAACGGCCCAATTTTACCGCGCACATTTAACGCATCGTCAGCCTGCCAAATAAGGCTGCTGTACACTTTACCGTTTTCAGGGTCCATTATTTTACCCCCAGAATATCGCGCGTCTTTATCGTTCCATTTCATATTCCAGATTATATCCAGTCCAACGACCAACGGCGCGCCGTCAACATGACTTGCGGTTTTGGTTGCATTTTGCACGGTTTCAGAAATTTTGCCGTTTTCATCATACAACGCAACAATTCGCCCAGCCAAATTTTCGCCATCTTGGTACAGCATAACAATAGATTTTGGCGCATTTGTTTTGTCGTCAATTGTCTGATACAGCCCCGTCAAAGGCAACGCCACACATGCGACCGATGGCAAAAAAGCAACCATAAATGCAAAAAACGCGCGTATTTTCATATTGTGTGTTCCCTGTGTGTAAACTTGATAAATCCTAGCAAATTAAAAATAAAAGTAAAGTCATAGTTTGATTTTGTCGCAATTAAATCGCATGCACAACCCGACAGAAAGTAACCCCATAAACAGCAGACGCACCCGAGTGCATTAACACACGACGCAATTCGGCAAATGTTGCGCCCGATGTCATAACATCATCAACCAATAAAATCTTTTTGCCACGAACTGTGTCTGGTGTGCGTACAGAAAACACACCGCGAATATTTTCTGCGCGTTCGCGCGAACTTTTATGTCCCATATTTGGGCGATATTTGCGGCGCACAGAATTCAAATCTAGGCGCACACCATACGCACGCGCAATCGGGCGCGCCAGAATTGTTGCCTGATTATAACTGCGCCGACACAACCGCAAATATGCCAACGGTACAGGCATTACAACATCAGGTCGGATATCAGTATCACGCAAAGCCCAAATCATTGCACGTGACATAAACCGACCATACTTAATTCGTCCGCCATGCTTAAAAGGCAACATTGCACCGCGCGACGCGTCATCATATACACACGCAGACCGTATCAAATCCAGTTCACAATTACCTGCGGCACATGTCGGACACATCGGGTGCGCACCTAAATCCAGATTTGCAGGAAACGGGTAACCGCACTTGCAACATTTCGGATTTGAAATCCAATTAAACGCACACCAACAATCTGGACACAATTCGCCATGAACAGAAACACGCGCACCGCACAATGGACAAGATGACGGAAAAACAAATTCACAAATATTATTCAGGAAATTTTTAACAGATTTTATCACGCAATTCATAATATGAATTACCAAGACATACTTTTATATGTTTTCTTGCTGACTGTATCGCCAAACATATCGCGCCGTTGCTTGGTCAATGTTTCGTATTGATCTGATGAAATCATACGCAAAACAAAACCCTCTTCATCGCGTTGTGACAATACTGGCAAAATGCGGTATTCAGAAACACCAGAATCACGTAATACCTGTTCAACAATTGCCAAACGGCGCGCCGCCAATTTGCGATTGTCCGAATCTGTTGTCATGCGTTCTGGGATTGACACTTGGATAACGCGTGTCGGATTGGTAAGAACAATGCTGGCATATTCTGTCAACAGGTTATAATTATCGCGCGACAGTGCCGCATCTTCGTTACGGAATTTAATCTTTATTTCTAATGGACGAATACCACCTGATTCAGACAAATCACGGTGTGCGGTAAAACCATCGTTAGTTGTTGCAATTTCACTGGCGACATCAAATCGGTCATCTATTTGATATGTAGACAGGTGTTTATTTTCTGATAAAAATGTTTTATGAAACGCCTTGCGTAATTCGGTTGGCGACATCTGGGACATTTCATTTCGCACAGACGCGATGCGTGGCGATTCAGATTTTTCCACTGCGCGCACAATTACATCGTCCATTGGCACAACCATACGATGCAATGACACCGATTCTGTTTTTTCTGGGGCGGTGGTTGTTTTTGGTGCAGCAGCAGGTTCTGATTTTGTATTTCGTGCCATCAACTCTGACCGCGACACAACTTTTTTCGGCGCCACAGGCGTTGCGGTGCGTGTCACCGATTCTTCTGCGCGTCGTTGTAATTCGTTTAACCGTGCAATTTGCGCGTCAATTTCAGACATTGGTTGCGCCACAGGCACAACTGGCGCAACAGATGCCACAACAGGCGCAGACGCACGCAAAGGTGCGCCATCAATGCTTTCTTCGGGCAATGCGTAATTTGCGCTGATTACAGAAAATTCATTTGCATTTGGCATACGCAACGGTGTGTCATTATGCGCCCATAAATCAGAACTGGGGCGACGCGGCGATAAAATTTCATTACTGGCAATTTGCGCACCAGTATCAACCGCAGGCTTTGCCACCGATTCAGTTTTTTTCGTATTGCGCGCAACAACTGTTTTTTTAGGTTCTGATTTTGCAATTTCAGTTTTTGCAACAGGTGTAACGGGTACAGATTCACCAAACGCACTGCGGGCAGAAACACTGCCTGCGGCAACATTTACAATGGGCAACCGCGCATCAGCAAATGCTGGCATTGTAATTAAAAATGTAAGAATCCAAACGGCACTCCGCTGCATCTTCCTTTCCTTCCGATTCAATCATAGAACAAATTCGGAAAGTGGCGCAAGTAGAAAAACACATTTGTTTTTATTTTATTATTTCATTAATAATTTTTTCTACCGCTATATTTGGAACAGTTGCTTTTTCTGCCATTTTTTTCAATCGTGCAGGATTGTCAAACAATTCGGTCAGTGTTGCCGCCAGCCATTTTTCTGTAAATTGGTCTTGCGGTACGGCAAATCCGCCACCCAGTTTTGCAAAACTTGCCGCATTGGCTGCCTGGTCTGGGTTGATGTTCAGCGGCACCAGTATTGCGCCACGACCGATTGTTTCCAATTCTATAACAGTACTTGCGCCACTGCGCCCTATTACTAAATCAGATGCCGCAATGGTGCCTGCCATATCGTGAATAAAAGACAGAACATTTGCGCGAATTTTATTATCAGAATAAAATTTTTGCAATTTTGCAACATTTTCTGGACGCGTTTGATGGGTGATAAATATTTTTTTATTTTTCATTTTCACAATTGCATTTGGCACAACATCATCTAAAATTTGCGCGCCCAACGATCCACCTGTAACCAATAAATTACCTTTGTTGCCGATTGGCGCACCTGCCAGTTTTATAAAATCGTCACGCACAGGCAATCCAGTATATACTACTTTGACATCGGTATCAGACGGAATTCCAGAAACAGTTGGAAAACTGGTCATCAATGTACGAACCCATCGCAAAGCAAATTTATTTGCGCGACCGATTGCGGCATTTTGCTCGTGTAAAAATGTTGGAATTTGCCACAAGTGCGCTGCAAAAACCGCAGGCACAGACGCATAACCGCCAAACGCAACCACACGGTCAGGACGAAAAACCATAAAACGCAAAGTTAACGCAATTGACGACATTGCAATTTTGAACAATGCCCAAATTTGATGCAGACGATTTTTTGCACCCACCCCAGACGCCCAAATGTATGCCATGCCTGCGCCAACAGGACACGCATCACGCACCATTTTACGTACACGACCATCGCACGAAATGATGACCCGATGTCTGAGTTTAACCAGTTCTTGGGCAACGCTTAATGCAGGAAACACATGTCCGCCTGTACCACCTGTTGCAATCCATATTTTCATTTTTCCGCCTCGCTTGTTACTGCCATTTGTCTTCGCGTACAATTGCAATAATCATACCGAACAACAAACAGAATCCGACAAAAGAACTGCCGCCATAAGATATAAATGGCAAAGTCATACCTTTTGGTGCAAATAGATTTAATGTAGACATCATATTAATGCAAACTTGTGTACCAAATAACGCAGCGGCACCACCTGCGGCATAAAACACAAACGGGTCGCGCGCACGCATGGCATCTGCGGTTAATCGCTTAATCACATACAATAACAACCCCAGCAATATACAACCCATTATTGCACCTAAATCTTCGGCAATTGCTGCAAAAATAAAATCTGTATGTGCGTCAGGCAAAGATTGCTTAACAAATGCGTCATCGCCACTGCCCAAAATGCCACCATGCTGGATTGATTGTATAGATTGTTGAACTTGATATGTGTCACCACTGCCTGTCAAAAATGCCAAAATACGATTATGCACGTGCGACATTGTAAAGAACGCAAACACGCCAACAATTAACACCAGCGCAATTAAAATCGGAATTATTATTAATGGCAAACCTGCCATAAACAACATGCCAGACAACACAACAAAATACAAAATAGATGTCCCCAGGTCAGGGTGTTGTAAAATAATTAAAAACGATGGAACAAATACTGCCAAATATGACCACCAACTGAACGCTTTGGCGCGCCATGCAGATTTATTAAAAAATATATCTGCACCATATTTTTCCTTCATCTGGGACAAAAACCACGCAGTAATTATGATAAATCCAGGTTTCATAATATCAGACGGCATAATGTTAAAATAATGCCCAATTGCCACGAATCGTTCAGAACCTTTTATTGTATGTGGCGCAACCAATGTTACCAACAACAGCAACACGCCAACACTAACATTAACCCACGATATGCCCATAACCCATTTTTTATTCAGCATACTGGTCCAAAACAATGTTATCAATCCAATCAGGTAAAACGGCAAAGCCTTGATGAAAAAGAAATGCCACGGTTGCCCGATTCTTTCTGCGGCAACAGAACCAGCCGACACCATAAATAACATGCCAGTAAAAATCAAAAACAACAGGCACAGCATCAATCGCCGATCTATTTCAAAATACCAACTGGTTAATTTGCTTTCTTCTGTGCGTTTTAACATTTGCCTAATGTGTCCTTGTTATGCGAATTTCAACAATACCAACGCCAACCCAGAAAACAATATTGATGCGATAAAGAATCTTTCTACGATTTTTGTCTCAGGCCAACCCAGTTCTTCAAAATGATGGTGCAGTGGCGCACGCAAGAACACGCGGCGACCTGTGCCAGAAATCTTGCGTGTTATTTTGAAACACATTGTCTGAATAAAAGACGACAATAAAATCAAAACCATCATAAATGCAGCAATGCCCATGATAATTTCTGATTTTAACAGCATTGCAACCGTTCCCATAAAACCGCCCAATGCCAACGACCCAACATCGCCCATAAATATTGATGCAGGTTTTGCGTTATACCACAAAAATCCAATTACTGCACCAAATGCTGCGCCTAATGTTGCGTACAGACCGCTGGCATCTGGTAAAAACATAACAGTGTCCATAAATCCGATTCGTGTTGCGCCATATAACGCAACGACCAATACAACTAATACTGGAATATATAACTTTGCCAACATGCCGTCTAGGCCGTCTGTGATATTCGTTGCATTGGCAGATCCAGAAATCACAAAATACGCAAACACATAATAGAAAACGCCCAATGGAATTAATATTCCAGACCCAATGGACAGCGACAATTCTGGAATATATGGCGGCATTGTCATGTTTATCAAATATGCCAATATTACAACTGCAATAGCCTCTATCGCCAGACGAAACGCAGGTGTTAATCCATTTGATGCCTTGTGCGATTGTGATGTAACTTTTTTATAATCATCTGCGAAACCAATCGCCGCGAACATTACCAACGCCAACATCGCAATCCAGCCTGTGGGATTATGCATTGGCATAAATAAAACACTGGCAATCAGAATAGCAATTACAACCAAGATTCCGCCCATAGTGGGGGTTCCTGCCTTGGATTGATGTGATTGCGGAACATTTTCACTGATGGGCTGACCGCGCTTTTGCCATGCGTGCATTGCACGAATAAACGGTTGACCAAAAATCATCATAATCAAGAACGCAACACCAAACGCAGCGGCAAATTGTGTCCAACCACTGGCGAAAAATACAAATCCGCGCGACAAGAAAAAATCAGTCAGCATAAAAATCTCCTTTCTATGCTGACATTTTATCACAAAGATTGGTTAAAATAAATCTTTATATAGGTTTATTTGCATTCGTACGATTCATCATCGCCTAAAAACAGTGTCCAATCGTTACCTTTGGACCACAGGGTGATATTTATATCGTTTAATACACCGTCAAACCGCGCACCAGATGCAGATACAACATTGGTCAAATCAACCCCGTCACCATTCAAAACAGCATGCAATGTGTCGCCATTTTCAGAATAAGTCATTTGAACTTCGTATGGGCCACAAATAACAACATCTTCTTGTTTATCGCACGCAGACAATGCGCACAGTATGCCAAACATCAGAAATAATTTTTTCATGATTACAAATCCTTATGTGGATATATTATATCACATAAATCAACGCCACGGAATTAAAATATTCCACCAACCACTGCAGAATTTTGCGCGGCGCGTTGTTTTGGGGCTGGATTTGGTTTTTGCCCAGACTTAAATGCCTCGGTAATAATTGTGCCACTGGGGTCATCGGCGGCCGACGCACCACTGCGGCGATTAACACGGACAAATTGCATACCGTCTGGCACAGAAAACGGCTGGTTCGTTTCATTTGCCAACGCAACATTCATAAAATCTGCAAATACACGCGCTGCCATGTGGCTGCCTGCGCCCTTGCCTAGTGGTTTTGGTGTATCATATCCCAAATATACGCCTGCAATCAGATTTTTAGAAAACCCGACAAACCAAATATCTTTGACATCGTTTGTCGTGCCTGTTTTCCCAGCAATTGTATGACCTGGCACACGCGCCTGTTTGCCTGTACCGCGTTCAACCGCACCTTGCAATATAGACACAATCTGATACAGACTTTGCGGATCAGACAATGCTTCGTCTGTGACAACGCGTTCAGGTGGCAATAATTCGTCGTTCCATTCAATCATTTCTGATTCTGTGCCGTCCAGAACACGACCATAGCGATCTTCTATATAATCAACCAGTTTGGGTTGAATTACATATCCGCCATTTACAAATGCTGAATAACCTTGAACCAGACGCAACAATGTTGTTTCGCCAGACCCCAACGCCAAAGATAAATTAACATTTGGCATTTCGGGCGGATAAATTCCGAACCGCTGGGCAACACCAATGGCATTTTCTACGCCGATTTGTTCAACCATACGCACCGCAGGTACATTTCGCGATGTTTCCAATGCCAAACGCAATGGCACATCGCCCAAGAATTTTTTGTCGTAATTTTCAGGTTTCCACAAAGTATTATTTTCGCGCCACCCGACAATTGGTGCGTCCAGTATCAAATATTCTGGCGAAAAACCGCGTTCCAATGCCGCCAGATAAACAAATGGCTTTATCGTACTGCCAATCTGACGCATTGCCTGTGTGGCACGGTTAAACGAACTTTCTGCAAAAGACCGACCGCCAGTCATTGCAACAATGCGCCCTGTATGCGGATTCATGGCGATAATCGCGCCCTGTAATTTTTGTGTACGCCCCTGATTATAATTGTCCAGTTCTTTATTTAATGCCGCGGCGGCGGCGCGTTGTAATTCTGGGACAATTGTCGTTTTGATATATAGACCTTGGTTATACAATGTTTCGCGCCCAAGACTATTTAACAATTGGCGGCGCACATCTTCGGCGAAATATTGAAAATCTTGTTCCATCTGGGCGGTAAAACCGCTGTTGATATTTAATTCTTCGGCAGATGCGACATCGGCTTGCGCCTGTGTAATATATCCTTCTTGAACCATACGGCGCAAAATATAGTTACGACGTTCAACCGCACGGTCGCGGTCATTTGGTGCCTTGGGCAAAGACGCCAAAAACGCACATTCTGATAATGTCAATTCAGACACAGGTTTATTAAAATACATCAACGCAGCAGAACCCACACCATACGCACGTGCGCCCAAAAATATCTGATTTAGATACAATGTCAAAATATGTTGTTTAGAAAAAGTCCGTTCCAGACGCAATGCCAAAATCGCTTCTTTGATTTTACGCGACAGGCTGCGTTCTGATGTTAAAAAGAAATTTTTTGCCACCTGTTGCGTTATGGTTGATGCCCCAGAAAAATTAGTATTAAACCCAAACATGCGCATTGTGTTATTTACCAGTGCGCGCGTAATACCTTGGACATCAATGCCTGGGTGAGTCCAGAAATTCTGGTCTTCGCCTGCAATAAACGCATTTACCAATTGTGGTGGCATATCATTATAGTCAATAAACACGCGTCTTTCTTCGGCATATTCAATCAGCAACGACCCGTCAGACGCATATAATCGCGTTGCCACAGGTGGTGCATAAGTCGCCAATTTTTTATAATCTGGCAAATCATTACCATAAACCAAAATCATAACCGCCAATGCGGCAATACCTGCGGTAAAGCACCAGAATATAATATTCAATAAAATGCGAAAAATTCTTTTGAATTTCATAACATGCAAATTTTATGATAAATATTTCATGTTTGCAAGTTTGTATTTATAAAAATCAGATTACAATTCAATCAGACCGTTTGTGGCGATTAAATCTGCACCCATAGAAATTTTTCCGCCAGCTTCGCGTACTAATAAATCGCCTGCGGCAATTTCTGCAAAATCCAACGCATCAGACACAAAACCATCAAATTTGCCTGCGGCAACCCATGCCAAATCCAGCGCAGGACAACCCGTACGCCGAACATCGCCAACTGTTTTACGACCATCAGATACATTATACGCAACGGTTAAATCGTCAGGGTTCGTTAAATTAGATACCTTTACCCTGACAGAATGAAACGCAGAATACGCGTATGCGCCGTTGCCAGCCTCGGCATAATACAGACGTTCTTGGATTGGCGAATAAACCAGCGCAATTTTTGTTTCATCATTACTGCGCAATGCCAGTGATATTGCAAAATGCGGATTTGCCCGAACAAAATTCGCCGCACCAGATAACGACAAAACAAATTCATCGCGACCGTCACCTTCACGGGCAAGATTGGGCGTCAACAAACCTGCAGATGGGCGCACCAACAGCAAATCTGACAGTATACTTTCTTCTATTCTGGCGGCGGCTTTTTTAACAAAATCGCGTGCGCCACGCAAAGATTGCTGTAAATTTTCAACCTCGCCAAAATCGTGCCGCAACCCAGACGCCGTGCGTTCCAGTGCCGCAAACATTTTATTTAATTCGGTTGAACCTTTAATCAGCAAATCCATTTTGACCCCCACCCAAGTCAATTATTACAGATTAAACCCAGCAAATTTGTTTTTGAATTTTGTTGCGCGTTGACCTTTTTCCGCTGCATTTGTGCGTTGACCAGTCCATGCCGCATGATTCAAGTTATCTGTTGATAAAACCAAATCTTTTTTAACCGAAGAATACATTTTTACTGTTTTGCCATCTGTTCTGGTGACATTGATTTCATAGTATTCTGGGTGAATGCCTTTTTTCATCGTTTATTCCTTTTATTTGTTATAGCGTGCAGATTATACAAAGATTTTTGCGTTTTGCAAGAAATATTAGTCAAATAAATATCAATATTGCCCGATACAGCCCAGATACGAATTGCCCGTTGATTCCAAGATTTTTATGAACTGTGATTGGTTTTTGCCTGCAAATAAAGCCAAAATTGTGCCTGCGTCCGTTGCCAGCATATCTGCGACCGTTGCCACAGATGAATTCATTTTCTTGAAAAAACCGCTGGTGGGATAAATTTCCGCCGCCAACAGTTGATTTTGCCCGTTTTTATGTTTGGGCGCGTTTTCGCCAGATTTTATAACCATCAACTGACATTCTGGGGAAATAATCATTTTATCAGTTATAATTGCATCACCACCCAGTAATTCGCCCCACCAACCCGTTGATTCACAAAAAACAGGAAAATATACAATTGCGTCAGGGTTATCAGCCAAAATCTGTGCCAAGTCAATGTCGTCAACAATAACATCTGGCATTACACCTGTGGTATTGTTTATAACCTTGCGCGCCAAATTGTAATTATTGTCGCCTTTGGTTGAATGTGGCCAATAAAGAATCGGAAACGCTTTCATTGGTATGAATTATATCAGATTCGGACGCAACAAAAAAGGGGGGCATGTTAAATAAAGGACTTGATTTTTTATTTTTTTATTGTGGTGTACCATTTTTTAAGGTTTTTCCACATAACATCAATGTTCTTTTTTGTCGTTTCATAGAATTTTTGCGGTATATTCACATTTGCAAACAATGTATTTACCAGCGCAGGTATCATCGTCATAAACATTGCGATAAATATTCCCATCAGTATCACGGTAACCAAACTGTCATTTCGCATCATCAGCGCGTCCATCAATATATGCGAATCGTTTTGTGCCATTGCGACTTGTAAAGTTGCGGCGCCTTGCCATTTGCCAAATACGGCGTTCAGAAACATTACTGAAAAAGTTAAAAATACCCCAACCATGGCAATGCCTGCGGTTGATTTAATAACATAATCAATCATTGCGCGTATATTTTTGCCACCTTGGGGAAAAATTGGCCAACCTGAAAACAGCCATGCCAGCAACATCAGTGGCAACATTATCAAATCCATACTCAATGTGATAAAAACCTCTAAAAAATATAATGGAATTGGCAACATCGCAAAAAAGAACAGCACCAACACCAACAAACCTGCAAAGAAAATAGGCACATTTGGAAAGATTGGTATACCCCACATGATTTTATGCATATATTCGTCATTAAATGCCATATTTAACATAGTCCAACCAACCGTCATACCCAATGCGGTCATCTGATGTACATTTGCAATTTGACATGCCAGGCTATAACGCAATTTTGGCGAATACGCGCCTGAATTGGCGGCATCAACACTGACCGCTGCAGGGTCTGCCACCGCGGTCGCAACAACACATTTTGCATAATCTTGTTCACCTGTTATTAAATGAGTTAAACTTAGTCCGACATTAAATACAGGTTCTATGACAACATCTGTTAACAAACGCGGCAACGGTATTATTAATAAACTGCTGATAAATGCAAATTTAATCATTTGCGTTCCAAATTGCGACACCAACGACCAAGGCTTGTCAATTTTTGAATTCATAAAACCGCTTAAAATTTTCCATGCCACCCATATTGCCAATAATGCCGCCGCAAAAGGAATAACAACCCGACCAATTGCAGAATAAACAGGTGGAATCATATTTGACATAACGGTCATAATGTCTGAAAACATCTGGCATGACCAGCATGTTGAAAAGAAATTCATTGCGTCAGACATATTGACTGGCACCACAGAACGGAATATTGAAAAGCCTGCAATTACGCCCAGTCCAGCAATTCCACCAACAACCAGCGGCGCAACAGCACCTGCCGAAAATGGCAGAAACGATAAAAATACAATCCAGAATTTTTTTAATCCGTTCATTTGTTTTAAGTATATCATATTTTGACAGAAATGTGATATAATTGATAGAGTTAAATATCGAGGGAAATGAATTTTCTAAAACATATTTTTCTGGGCAACAAAAATTTGCGATTGATTATGGTTGCATTTGTCGCACTGTTTTTTGCGCCTGCGTCTGCATTTGCTGGCGACATAATTGACAGTTTTAATCTTGCGCCATTTGTACCCATGGTGCTGGACGCGATGATGGCAATTGCCACTGGCGGTTATGAATTTTTTGTCGGTAATGGCGACGGGTTTATTTATATTTTAGTCTGGGGATTTCTTGCCATTTCATTATCATTGTATGCAGTAAAATTGTTTTTACCATCAATGTGGGTTTCGTTCTTTGGTTTTTCTGGTGGTGGCGAAATGCAATCTGGCAAGGCAACAGGTATGACCATCGCAACAAATATGTTAAAACCTGCATTACGCGCAATTATTGCAGCAACTGTATTATTACAAATAAAACCAGTATATCTGACAGAATGGTTGGTAAATCCGTTTCTAGAATTTGGTGCAATTTATACAAACGCGATAACTGAAACATTAAATGACGATTTTACAGACGCCCCAGAAATAAAATGTCCTGAAAATATTATTGCCAAGGCATGGATTTCTGAAAATTCTTGTAATTTTTTAATAAGGCCTGTTTCAGAAATATCGCATGCAAACAACCGCATTATAAAACGCGGATTTGATTTTTTAACACGCGGTCTGCGTGGTCTTATAACACTTGTTCCACATGGTGGGTCTAGTTTTATGGACATTATAACAGGCATATTATTGATTACTACATTTGTTGGTTCAAATTTGTTTATGGCGTTGCTGATTATTCAAGGCATATTTAATTTCGGTATGGCATTAGTTCTATATCCGTTCCAAGTTTTAACATATGTTGTAAAATCTAATGACAAATGGCTGGATATATGGCCTGCGTTTTCAGGTATAATAAAAGCATTGCAACAATTGGTCATAACAATGATTGCATGCGCGTTTATATTGGCAATTAATATCGCAATTATAAAATCGCTGTTTCAATGGACTGGTTCTGCATTTATAGTCCCTGCAAATGGGGCGGCATCTACAAATCTGCCGCAAATGACGGCTGGGGCATATAAATTTGGGCTACATAGCATGCTGTGGTTATCGTCAATTATGACATTTTATTTGATGTTCCGCATATTTGAATTAACGCGCGAACAATTACAACGATATGTCGGCAGCGGTATGGATAAATTATACAACAGTGTAAAATCCGATTCTAAAAATTTGGGCAAAGGCATTTCAGATTGGGGCAAAAAAGTCGGCAAAGCCGTTGGGTGGATTAAGAGTAAATGAATAACTGGTTAAATTCTTTGGTTGATAATTCTGTTCAGTGTTGGGGCTGTCCGATTTTTGACAGGCTGTTTCAGATTGTATCGTCTGCAACTGCTGCGGCATACAACCAATTTGCCAATTTATGTATTATAATATTTTGCGTTTTATTTGCCTTCTTTGTGTTAAATGCAGTTTGGAAAAATATCAAGGGTGGTGCAAAAGACAAATTATTATCTAAATCTGTTCAGCGCGTTGTTATAAATTCTTTGGTTGCAATGGCATTTCTGGGGTTGGGCGCATATATGCCGCGTTTTGTTACAACTATAACATTTGAGCCTGTGGCACAAATTGCATTAAACTATACGCAATCAATGTTGCAAACAAATGACGATGCTGTAAACCAGCGCGTTACATATCAACCAATGGAAATGTCAGACAATGGCATATTTCGTCCGCAATTACGAAACACAATTATATTGCTGATGAAAACAACAATAACGCAATTTCAATCTTATATGAAATTGGGGATTGCGGTAATGGAATCTGCGTTTTCATGGCGTGCATTATTAGGCATTGGCGCAGTTATTAAACACATTATCTTGTTCTTTATTGGTCTGTATTTATTTTATGGATTTTTCAAGATATTTGTTCGTTTTTGTTTTTACTTTGTTGATATTATTGTCGCAATGACATACTTTGCATTTTTCTTTCCGTTATCATTGATAATGGTATCATTCAAAGGCGCAGAAAATGTTCCAGATTGGATTTCTGGTCTGGGTAAAAATCTGGGTACAGGTCAAATAAAAAAACTGATTAACGCAATTATAACATTAGCATCGGCTGTTTTAACATATACTGTAATCATGATGATAATTGCAAAATTCTTTTCTGCCCCAGACGCATCAGTTAATGATTTAATGACGGCTATAACCAGTGGAAATGTTTTTGACGCAGATTTATCAGATGAAAATCTGGCGGCATTGACACTGGCCTCTGCAATTGTTTTAATATATGTTGTGAATTTTATCGCAGACCATGTTTCTGATGTTACCAAAATGGTTCTTGACGCATTTGGTGTTTCCGAAGAAAAAAGTTTGAGTGAAGAAATGGCAAACAACGCACTGAATTTAACCAAACAAGTTTATAATACCGCCAAACAAATTGGCACAACAATAATCAGCGGTGGCGAAAAAGACGGCAGTAAAAAATGAAAGCAAAACTGATTTTAATCGCCATAAAGTTTTTAATGGGTGCAATCGCGCTGGGGATTGGTATTTGGTATTTATCACATTCGTTGGGTGGCGCGGCATTAACATATACCAGTATGAGTAATTTTTTAACCGCCGCAGGTGTTGAAAATGGCGACATTGGGTCTGCAAATGGGTGTTTTCTGTGCGGATATGTCGCCGAATTATTTACCGTAATTGGTAACGCCGCAGAAATGTTCTGGAATGCGATTCTAGATAACATTTGGATTTTATTAGTCTTGGGTTTTGGAATTTATCTGTTTATATATACAATCCAATATATTCTAGATAATGCAAAAAAAACAGCCGAACTGGATACATCAGAAAAAGGCATTGATTTCAAAGCATGGTTTAACCCTGTTTTGCGTCAGGCAATTCGTGTTATGTTGGTGGGCGCGGCACTGGGCGCACTGGGCATGGGCGGCACAGCGGCATTACGCGCATTAATGGACATAATTATTACGCCAGTAATGTTTATTGGCACAGAACTGGGCATGGCGGCAACAGGCGTTTCAGACGCGGCGACATGTTATATTGGTGCAACCGCATCTGGCGATGTTCTAAATCCGATACTTGCGCCGTTTATGTGCATTATGGGCAATTTGAACAGTGTTATGCTGGCAGGTGCCGCAGGCGGATTTGCATTAATGAATTATGCGTGGCTGGGGCTGGGCGGTGGCGCAATTACATGGATTGCAGGTCTGGGTCTGGTCATAATGTTTTTAATAATCGGGTTTAATTTATTCTTTGAAGTTTTATCTGTTATTTTCAAATTGATATTCTTGATTATATTTTTACCGCTGTTGGTTGCTGCATACGCGTTTGATGGCACATGGGCGCTTGCCACAGGCGTTGTAAAAAACGCAATTACAATGTTGGTTAAATGCGCAATCAGTATTATCGGTGTCACATTAAAAATACTTATCATATATGCCACAGTATCTTTTGTTGCAGACGAATTTTACCCTTCACCCATTGACGGATATACTGCAATTTTACCGCCAATGATGGGCATGCACCCAGAAAATCCAGACGCACAAACACTGTCTGTTATAAATGTGTTTTCAACATGCGAATCTGTATCTTTATCAGACGGCAAAATGGACGCAGATAAATTCCGTGATTGCTTTAACACACAACGCGAAATTGTTGAACGACAATATCCGCACGCATTTGATTTTATGTCAAATGGTTGGGATTTTATTGTTATGATGCTGTTTATGTTCTTGTTATATTTCTATGTAGTATCGCCCAAGGTTGATGCGTTGTTGGGCAAAACATCAAAAGAACAATTTGATATTGGCGGAAATATAAAAACATTGGGCAAAAAAATCTGGTCTGTGCCAGAACAAATTGCATCTGCAATATCCAAGGCACGGAGTAAATAGTAAATGTTAAGAATCGCAAAAAGATTTTTATCAAAATTTATAATGTGCGTTTGCGCAATCGCAGTCTTTGCAACGCCTGTATACGCTGAATCCAATGTACCATCTGGTGATATTGGCGAATATGGTACATGGGTTACAGAAAACAATCAAAAAAATTTTATCTCTACGACAAAACAAGACATTGCCAGCTTTTATAACAACCCAAATGTTCAATTGGTTGATGATTATGTTCCCATAGAAGCCAAAGTTGGCATGGCGTTTATAATGGGATTGTCCAAGGTTGCGCAAGTCCTTGATAATTCACTGGTACGATTCACAATCATTTTCTTGATTATGGCATACGCGTTTTGGATTGCATTTGAAGGATATCAAATTATCGTGAGTGGCAAAGGCGCACGCGACAAAATAGAATCAATTATACGAAAAGGTTTTGTTCTGGCGGTATGGCTGATTATTTTGAATTTTGGCGCGGCACAGGTTTTCATGTGGATAATGGGGCCTGTAATTTCCATAGGCACATATTTATCAGATTTGATATTAAATACGGTTGTATCGGTGTCAGGAATTTCCCTGCCTGATACATGTGGCGCAATACATAACTATGTGGCATCACATGCCAATATGCCGTTGATGCTGGACACAAATACCACCGCAGATATTTTATGCGTACCCACCAGATTGTCTGGGTTCTTTTATACCGCTGTGGCGGCTGGCTGGAAATGGACAGTTGCTGGCATTGGGCGCAGTATGTTTACTTTTGTTGTTGGGATTATATTTATTTGTTTGTTTATATACAATGGTTTTCGGTTTGCATTTATCGCATTTGGTGTAATTGCAGATTTATTCTTAACATTGATGATGTTGCCATTTACCGCCATTGTTGAAACATTGGGCAAAACATCATATAAAGGAATCGCAGGCGATATATTCAACCAATTCATTGGTCTGTTCAAGGCAGAATCTTTACAAAATCAAATCTTGCATTTTATTCGCGCTGCAATTTATTTTGTATCGTTATCAATTGTAATCGCATTATGCGCCGCGTTGCTGTCGGTCACAATGAACACAAATCTGGCAGCCCAAATCCCCAGTTTAGAAAACACAGATTTTATGACCATATTGCTGACAGGTTGTTTGGTTGCATATCTGGCAGGTCGTGCCGACAAGATTGCATCTGATATTGGTGGCGGCATAACCGCTGATTTTGGTAACACATTCCGTCAAGATGCGCAAAAGTTATGGAACAACACAACAAAAACAGCACGCGAATGGTGGAAAATTATTCGCAACGAAAAGAAATCTTAATTTATAAATTTAACATAATCACGGGCAACTTTTTTAATACCGCGCCCACTGAATGCGATTGTTAAAATATCGCCGTTATCTTCAATGACAACACCCTGACCCATTTCATCGTGTTTTACTAAACACCCAACTGCTGATTTCTTTTCAATTTTTTCGCGCACACGATGTGTTGGCGCATTATATGCGTTATAACTGCGCGGCACACCACAACCACGAAAGACCAAGTATTTATTGTCCATTTCTGTGATAAATCTGCTGGGCGAATTGTATTCGCGTTGACCAAACACCATGCGCGATGTAGCATTTGTAATAACCAACAATCGTCTGGCGCGCGTAATTGCAACATATGCCAAACGGCGTTCTTCTTCTAATGCGCCTTCGTTCACCGTCATTTCATTTGGAAAAATGCCGTCTTCCCATGCTGGCAAAAACACCGTATTAAATTCCAAACCTTTGGCGGCATGCATAGTCATAACAGACACTGCATTTGCGTTGTCGCGCGCGTCTGCACCTTCGTCATCTTCGGTCATCATCAATGCTGCCTGCTCTAAAAATTCTGGCATAGAATCATATTTAGAAATCACATTTGTAATCAATTCACGCAGGTTATCAATTCGCGCGCCTGCATCAACATCACGCGATTCGCGCCACATTTTCATATAACCTGTATTTTCCAGTAATTGATTTGCAGCGTCCATGGGCGGCATATTTTGCCAATCTATATTAAAGGCAGATAAAAATTCATCAATTACTGCGCGTTTTGAACGCGGTACGGCATCAGTACGCAACGCGTCCATCAATGGCATGCCCATCGTGCGCATTTTTTCAATTGTTGACGCACCAATTCCGCGGCGTGGTTTGCCAATAACGCGCATAAAAGAAATGTCATCAAACGGATACACCATCAAGCGCAAATATGCAATTGCGTCGCGAATTTCCATTCTGTCATAAAACTTGGTTGCGCCAATTAAGCGATACGGAATATTGCGACGCGCAAATTCTTCTTCAAACAGGCGCGATAAACTGCCTGCGCGAATAAGGATTGCAAAATTGCTGTAATTACCTTTGGATTCGTGAATAATTGTGTCTGCAATAAATCGCGCTTCGTCTAAATCAGACGGCAAAGTTATAATATATACAGGTTCGCCATCGCCAGTGCCAGATGTACGCAAATCCTTGCCTAACCGATTGTTGTTATGCCGTATCAGTGAATTTGCAGCCCCTAAAATATTTCCAGTACTGCGGTAATTTGTCTCTAGCCTAATAATTTGCGCATTTGGGTATGTATGTTCAAAATTCAAAATATGTTTAATTTCTGCACCGCGCCATGAATAAATAGATTGGTCATCATCACCAACACAGCAAATATTTGGCGCGTCTTTATCGCGCGTCAAAAATTCCAGCATTTGCATTTGCGCATTATTAGTATCTTGAAATTCATCAACTAAAATATATTTGAATTGCCGTTGATAACGCGCCAAAACATCAGGACACGTATCAAACAATTGCAAGACTTTCAAGATAATATCGCCGAAATCCAGCGCAGACAACCGCGTCAACTCTGCATTATATGCGTCAAGAATTTTTCTTGCAATGTCACTGATTGATTCAGGCGGATTTAACCCACGATCTTTGATTGCAGATATACGTTCAACCCAATCAGACGGATTAAAATCTTTGGTGTCCAACCCCATATCAGCCAACACAGATTTCAAAACAGATTTTTGTTCGTCTTCGCCATATATGATAAAATCGCGCCGCAGACCCAAACTTTCTGCATTTGCGCGCAAAATTCGTAACGCAACAGAATGAAATGTTCCACACCATAAATCGCGTGCATTCCACGCAACCCCAGACGCCCCAAACGCCGCAATACGATTTTTCATTTCATTGGCGGCTTTATTAGTAAATGTCAGTGCCAGAATCTGCCACGGCAACGCCAAATCATTATTCAAAATATATGCAATTCGTGTGGTCAGAACGCGCGTTTTCCCCGTCCCAGCACCTGACAGTACCAACAATGGGCCTTCTGTCGTTTTGACTGCGCGTATTTGTTCAGGATTAAGATTTTCTAGCATTGAATTCACGGTTTCATTATAATACAGAAAAATAACTTATCAAAATCATATTTTCACCGTGGGGGCGCGCATGACAGAACGTATTATTTGCTTTGACATTGAAACAACGGGCTTTGATTATCTGCGTGGCGACCGTTGTATTGATATTGGCGCGGTTGAATTAATTGACGGCGAAATGACAGGCGTAAATTTTCACGAATATATCAATCCCGAAGGAAAAATCATTCCGCCTGAAACATATATGGTTCACAAGATTTCAAATGCCTTTCTGGAAGACAAACCAACCATGGCAGTTGTTGCACCTAAATTTTTGGAATTTATCGGCAATGACAAGATTATGGCGCACAACGGTTTAGACTTTGACTTTCCGTTTATAAATTATGAATTAAAGAATCTGGGCTTGCCTGAAATACCACTCAGCCAGCAGATGGATTCTATTGTAATTGCGCGCACACGTGCATTGAATTTGAAAAGTTTTTCACTTGATGCGTTGGCGAAATTTTTTGGTATATCATTGGCAGAACGCGCCGATGCGCACGGTGCATTAATTGACGCGGAATTGTTAGCGCGTGTATATCATGAACTTATCAAGGTTGATGTTGCGCCCGATATTCAAGACATTATTGCAAAACAACATGCTGCTTTTTTATCGCACCCGAAAATAGGCGCAAATTTTCCACATCGTACATACACTGTCGCGCAAAATGAACAGGCGGCACACGACGAATTTATGAAAAAAATAACTGCATAAAAAAACGCCATTTGGCGTTTTTTTATTGTGATTGTCTGACGCACGTTCCAGATGAATCCAATGTATATCCTGAATTACATGCGCACAGACCTGTATTATTGTTTCTGGTCGCATTTGTCATACATCTCAAGACGCATTGGCTGCCCCATGCTTCGTAACCATCGTTACATTTACATTTGTTGTTCACATCGCCACCTGTGCCAGATGTTTGATATGTTGAATGGTCTGGGCACAATAATGTCTGATAGAACATTTCAGAAATACTGTTCAGGCATGTATCTGTACCGCCATCTGATTTAGGGCAAGATGTGCCATCTTCGGCAAATACAGCATATGCGCATGTCAGTGCAACATTACGGCATGCGCCTTTCATAACACGATAAATGCTGTCTACATTTGCCGTTGCCGACCAAGAATTCACTTGTGTAAATTGTTGATTATAACAATTTGCAATATCCAGCATACATGTTGACGCATAATCAGATATCGCCTTTTGTTGACCAGCCTTGATATTAACCATGGCGCGTTGCACATAATTTACCACAACATCATTATATGGGACATATTTATCATCGTTATATGTATAATTTTGACATTTTTCCAAAACAGCGCGACACAGACCGCCATCTGTTACTTCTTGACCGGTGCCAATCTTTTGCAATAAATATTTAACAACGCATGCGCCATTATTACCCACAGAAACACTGTCACTAACCGCTGTCTTGCATGAAGTTTCGCTAATTTTCATGCCGTATGCGTCTTTCAAGAAATTACTGTCTATTTGGGAATTATCATATTTTTCCATAAACGCAGTGATATTTGTAACATCTTGCCCCAAAACAACTTCGCCATTTTCATCAATATATTTCTTGGTTGGGTCCAGACATTTCAGATAATCTTCACCACAAACCATTTCATCGGTCATGCACGCGTCCAGCGCACCAATACAGCCCTTGGCGTCATATTGATTTTTGTTTTGCAGAACTGCCAAACGCGCCTTTTGCAACATTCTGTTTGCGCTGCGAACATTAGACACCAATGTTTCGTTCATTTTGGTTAAACCTTGTTCGTATGCAATGCAGTCTTTATCAATTGCCAAATCGTAATTACCGGTGATTTGTTGCGGTGTTGCACCAACTTCTTTGCATTGGGTTAAAATCGTATTGCACCGTTTTTTTGCCGCATTATATAGTTGCGTACCGCGCAGATTTGAAAAACTGCCACTGTTGTTTGTTAAAAAATCCAAACTGAAAATATCGTCAGTATCGCTGGAAAAATCAAAATCTAAATCCAAATCCAGCCCGCTGTATGTGTCAGACGAATATGTTGATGCAGACGCGGGGTCTTTAATCATTTCTTCGATTTTTTCCAGCATATTACGAGTTTCCGTAGTATCTGTTTTACCGGTTAGTTCTTCTTCAGCCTCGGTCGCGGTCATAATTGCGCGGATTTCGTCTGCCGACAGTCCGACATAGCGAATTCGTTGCGCGACATCGTTTAATTGCGTATTTGCGTCTTTGACCGCATCTTCAACCTTGGTATAACGGCTCAGGTTTGCAGAACAACTGCACCGCTTTTGATTCGCGTCAATAACCGCGCAAAATTGATCCATACAATCATTATACTGTTCTTGGCAGGATTTATTTAATTCAGATGTTTGTTCCAATCTGTCTTTGGCCGCAGCAATAGATTCTGCGGTCACGGGTTCTGTGGCGCTATTTCTTATTGAAACCGCGCGCGATACCGTGCCACTGGCAACAGTTGGCGAAATATATTTATCGGCGGGATTTGTGCGCGTATCTGGGGAAATAATTCTGGTGCGACTGCCCGCGACATTACGTTGTGAATCAGCAGTGATAACGCGACTGGCGACGCGCCCTGTTGCGCTTGTATTATCGTCAGATACCACGGCACGCGAAACAACATTTTGCGCACTGGTGCGCGATTGTAGCCCTTCGCGCACATCTGTGGCACTGCGCGACACGGTATGACGCGTATCTGCGGCGCGTTCTGTGGCAGCCGTCTGTTCATTGGCTGCGCGTGTTGTGGTTTGACGATTTGTGGTGTCTGAATTCCGCGGTGAATTTATTGTTTTTGATTGCGTTGCATTATTATTTACACGACGCGCGGCGGCGCCATCTGCGGCAAATGCCGATGGCACAAGAAACACGCCTGCGCACAAAAATGCAATCAGTTTTTTCATTTGTATAATAATTATATCACATTGGTTGTTTTCAGAAAAGACGAATTTCAAAAACACAGCAATAAAAAATCCCCCAATCGGGGGATATTTTTATTTCGCGTCTGTTTCTGGTATAACAGATACTGTTTTTCTGTCACCCAATCCCTTTTTGAATTGGACAGTACCTGACACAGTTGCAAACAGAGTATGGTCTTTGCCCATACCGACATTTTTTCCAGGGTGTACGGTTGTACCGCGTTGGCGAACAATGATGTTACCTGGGATAACGCGGCTGCCACCTGATTTTTTAACACCTAATCTGCGACCCGCAGAATCGCGTCCATTGGTGGTTGCCGAACCCGCTTTCTTGTGTGCCATAATTTAACTCCTTTTAGCCTTTGATTTCTGTAATTTTCAAGACTGTTATATTCTGACGATGTCCGCGTGTACGGCGATAGTTTTGACGACGTTTTTTCTTGAACACCAAAACCTTGTCATCGCGTTTTTGTTCAACAACCGTTGCAATAATTTTTGCGCCAGAAACAAATGGTGTACCCACTTTGTCGCCCAGCATCAAAACTTGATCAAATTGGACATCACCTTCTGCATTCAGTTTTTCAACCTTGATGGTATCGCCCGCCTTGACACGGTATTGTTTGCCGCCGGTTTGAAAGATTGCATAATCACTCATATTAATGCTCTTGTTAAATGGTTCTTGTTTCGTTTTGTCTAAAAACTTATGCAAATAATACCTTATTTTACCCAACAGTCAAGCATTTTGTTGAAAATTTTATGCAATTGTGTTTTTGTGTGCCACAAAAAACCGCCCAGATGGGCGGTTTTAATGTAATGCAATGTAATTATTCTTCGTCAACTACGCACATGCCTTGTTTTGCATCCCATTTATAACCGTCAGAACATGTTCCAGTTAACTTTTTCCATACACGGATTTCTGCAACTGTCGTTTTCTGCAAACATGCTTCACGCATTGCCGCAGAATCGCAGTTCTGACCATTGATTTCGCATTCTTGACCTTCGGTGGCTGCCTTGTTCAAAATGTCGTTCAGGGTCACAATATTACGGCAAGTGTTTTTCGTGTAATCGTCACTGTTGTTGCACTTGGCACTGTCTGGTTCGTCAATAACCGCTTTGAACGGTGCATTAGACGGATTGCAAATCATCGTTTCATAGCAAGAAGGTACATTTGCAATCTGGGCGCAATATGTTCTGACGCGCGATTGTGACCAACTGGGGTTTGATGCCGCCTGTGTTTCATAACAATCGATAATTTCACTGGTACAGTTATCAAAGTTAGAGCCTGCCGCAATTGCGTCTTTCAAGATTGTGTCTTTTTCTTCTTGGGCAAATTCCAGACGTTTTTGTTGCAATGCCTGTTGCGCGGCAACTTTTTGATAGCCGATGTTTTGTGCCGTTGTACGCAATTGTTCGCCATATGTATCACATGCCGCATTTGCGTCCAGTAAATATTTATTCATAACACTGCGGCGCGCGTCTGCCACAGGCCCACGCAAATTTTGATATGGGTCACCAGACGATGACGAGTAACCAAAACATGTTGCAGATGCATTTGCGGTAGTATTATTACGTTCGTTCAATGTTACATCACCCGATGCAGATACTGTAATTTTACTGTTGAAATTAAACGGGCAATTGCTGCCGGACGAACCGTCTGCGCAACGACCACCAGATGGCGGTGTTCCGCACCATTCATAAATCCCGTTAAAGCACGAATCTAATACACGACCACAAACATTATTGTGTGCATATTCAAATAATTCATAGCCCCATGTGTTCGCCAAAGAATCCAGTGATGTTGTATCGGACGATGTTGTTACACTGTCAACCAGACCAGTTACAACATCAGACACGCCTGTATACGCCGACAACAGATTTGAGTTATCTTTGACCAACATTTTTTTAACATTATCTTTTGCGTCTGCCCATGCCTTGAGTGATGCCAAAATATCAGAACCATTACCGTTCAAATCAGACAAATTAAACCCATATGTTGTACCCATTGTACCACAATACGTTGGCGCGCTGGACGCGGTGCAGTATGTGACGCTGGTTGTGCCACCGGTACCAGTATATTCAGGGTGCGCGCGACACCAGTCGGTTATTTCATCGTCCGTGCCCGATGCCAAAATTTCAGAATATGATGCACAGTTCATAATTTTTTCTGCATCGGTTAATTGGAATGCCGCACTGACATCTTTACCCTTGGTTGCAATCAACAGCGCCAATTCGCCAGAAACCTTGATTAATTCTTCATTGGCTGTTTCCAATTGCTGTTCGGCTTGGATAAAAGACCGTGCGCGGGCTGCACAAGAACAACGACCCTGTGATGCATTACGCGCGGTGCAGATTTCGTCCATACACGTATAGTAAGATTCCAAGCAGTTACTATACGCGTCAGACGAAATCAGACCCGTCGTAGAGTCAATGATGTTCGAGTAATTTCCGGTATATAATTTGCCAGTTAAATAGGTGTATGTTGACGAAGCCGCATTACTGCCACGAATAGCACTGCCCTGCAGTGATATGCGCGACCGGTTTGTTGTAGCTACACGCGACCGAACATTTCGCGCAGCAGGAACTGTTGCGCGTGTGGTTGTACCGCGCGAAACAACATTACGCGATGCAGTTGTACGATTTGCAGTACTTGCCGCCGATGGGTTTGCCACCGCTGCGCGTGTGGTCACAGTACGCGCCCGATTTGTCTGTTGCGCACGCGATGCGACTGAACGCGACGCAGTATTTGTTGCGTTTGCGCGTGATACGGTATTTCCAGAATTACGCGTTGTTAAATTTGTGCGCGATGATGTTGCAACGGGTGCTGGCGCCGTGTTTGCCATTGGTGCAATTGGGTCCGCCAACACCGACCGCATTGATAACAACGTAGAACAAACAAAGAATGCACCCACCAGCAAGAACACAGTCCCCAGCGCATTTTTGCAACAATCTGCGAAATTACGGTTTTTCATAAATCCTCTCCTGTGATTCTGGACATGCCAGAAATTCAGCCTTTCATGCAAAACCAATATGCGTGCTGCATATTAATTTATTATTGATTATAACATTTACAACGCCACTATGTAAAGACAAAAACCACCCAAACGGGTGGTTTTTGTCTGGTGCAAATTGGTATTATTTGCGTGGGAATTTGACAGCCGCCTGTGCCGCCGCCAGACGCGCAATTGGCACGCGGAACGGACTGCAAGACACAGAATCAAACCCTATTTTATGGAAAAATTCAATAGAATCTGGGTCGCCGCCATGTTCGCCACACACACCAAGGTGAATGTTTGCGTCCTTGGTACGACGCGCTTTTTGCACAGCGTCATTTATCAGCAAACCAACACCTAATTGGTCAACAGACGCAAATGGGTCAGCAACATAAACGCCACGGGCGCGATATTCGTCCAGAATCTTGCCTGTATCGTCACGCGACATACCCAATGTTGTCTGGGTCAAATCGTTTGTACCAAATTCAAAGAACTCGCAAGATTCGGCGATTTCGTCTGCCAACAGTGCCGCGCGTGGCAATTCAATCATTGAACCAACCTTGTATTCAATGCTGTCGCCAATTTCGGCAAACAACGATTGCGCAGTTGCATCAATCACAGCCTTGACGATATCAACTTCTTTTTTAGACCCAACCAGTGGAACTTCTATTTCTGGGAAAACGCGAATTCCTGCAGATTTGCATTCTAATGCAGCCGACAAAATCGCACGCGTCTGCATTTCACAGATTTCTGGATATGTAATTGCTAATCTGCAACCACGATGTCCCAACATTGGATTTTGTTCGTGTAATGCTTCGGCACGCGCTTTGACGAATTCCACAGGCTTGCCAATATGACGCGCCAATTCTGCCATGTCTTCATCAGTATGTGGCAAGAATTCATGCAATGGTGGGTCAATCAAGCGAATTGTAACAGGCAGACCGTCCATGATTTTGAACAATTCAACAAAGTCTGCGCGTTGATACGGCAACAGTTTATTTAATGCTGCACGACGGCCAGATTCATCTTCTGCCAAAATCATTTCGCGCATATCTTGAATACGCGACGGGTCAAAGAACATATGTTCTGTACGCGCCAGACCAATGCCTTCGGCGCCGAAATCACGCGCTTGTTTTGCGTCTTTTGGTGTTTCGGCGTTTGCCTTGATTGTCAGAGATTTGATTTCATCAACCCATTTCATCAATGTGCCGAAATTACCTGTCAATTCCACAGACACTGTTGGAATTTGACCCTCTATAATTTGACCCTTGGCACCGTCAATAGATACCCAATCGCCCTCGTGAATAATTGCGCCAGATGTTGTTTTCATGGTCTTGGATTCATAATCAATTTTAATATCAGGCGACCCCGATACGCACGGTGTACCCATACCACGCGCAACCACCGCCGCATGCGATGTCATACCACCACGCGCAGTAATTACACCTTGGGCTGCATTCATACCTGCGATATCTTCAGGCGATGTTTCAATACGTATCAGCATAACTTTTTTACCGTCTGCCGCCCACTTTTCTGCGTCTTCGGCATTAAATACTGCTTGACCTACGGCTGCCCCAGGACTTGCAGGCAGACCAGTTGCAATAACTTTTTTATCTGCTTTTGGATCCAGCATTGGGTGCAACAAGTGATTTAATTGGTCAGCCCCCACGCGGCAGATTGCTTCTTCTTTGGTCAATAAACCTTCGGCAACCATTTCAACTGCCATACGAACAGCAGCCGCCGCTGTGCGTTTACCGTTACGGCATTGCAACATCCATAATTTGCCATGTTCAATGGTAAATTCCATATCTTGCATATCTTTATAGTGTTTTTCCAATTTCTCGCGCACTTCGCACAATTCGCGATAAACATCGGGCATGGCTTCTTCCAGTGATGTACGACCAGAATCATCTTTGCTCATCGGTTGTGGTGTACGAATACCTGCCACAACGTCTTCGCCTTGGGCATTAATCAAATATTCGCCATAGTATTTATTTTCACCTGTCGCAGGGTCACGGCTGAAGCACACACCAGTCGCACTGTCGTCACCAGAATTACCAAACACCATCGCTTGGACATTAACCGCAGTACCCCAATCGCCTGGGATATTGTTCAATTTACGATATGTGATGGCTTTCTTGCTCATCCAGCTGCCGAACACTGCACCAATACCCAGTTTTAATTGTTCCCATGGATCTTGTGGAAATACTTTGCCGATTTTATGACCGATTTCTTTGAACTTTTCAACCAAGTCTTTTAAATCGTCTGCGGTCAGTTCTGTATCAACTTTATAGCCCTTGTCTTCCTTCATGCGTTCCAGTGTGTGTTCAAACAAATCAATATCTGCGCCCAACACAACATCAGAAAACATCATAATAAAACGGCGATAAGAATCATACGCAAACCGTTCATTGCCTGAAATTTTTGCCAGCGCTTTGACCGTTTCATCATTCAAACCCAAATTCAAAACTGTGTCCATCATACCAGGCATAGAAACACGCGCACCCGAACGCACAGACACCAATAACGGATTTTCATTATCTGCAAATTTTTTGCCCATAATAGATTCAATATGCGCGATACCTGCGCGAACTTGGTCCATCAAATCAGCAGGATAAGTTTGATTGTTATTGTAATAATATGTGCAAACTTCTGTTGTCACAGTAAAACCAGCAGGAACTGGCAGACCGACTAGATTCATTTCTGCCAAATTTGCACCTTTACCACCCAGCAGATTACGCATATCTGCCTGACCTTCGGCGTGTCCGTTGCCAAAGGTATAAACCCATTTATTATTCATTAAATATCTCCTTTAACTAAAAATGCAGGCGCATTTTGGGTTAAAAATCCCTTAAATGCAAGAATAAAAT
>CANQCM010000001.1 GCA_947589625.1 uncultured Alphaproteobacteria bacterium | reverse complement strand
AAGGTTGGTGGTTGGAGGTTCAGAACTATAATGTATTGAAAATAGCGGGCTTATTCTTTATATTCGCCACCCTCCAACCCAAAAAGGGGCTGAGGGTGTTTAATGTCCCCGCGGACACAATACATTCAAGGGTTCTGACGCCCAACACGACATTTGCCATGTCATTTGATATTCTACACTAAAAATTATAAAAATCAAAATAAATACAACATATTGCATACTGATTTTCATTCGCATATGATTGTGATTATTTGGTTTATGTCGGTGGTGAATTCAGGACTCAGGTTTTCGCGGCGCATGCGCCATTTGTTGTCGGTGATTTCTGCGGCAGTGCGCAATGTGTCGCGTCCAAATTTTTTATTTAATTTGTCTATGGCTGGCATCAATTTTTCGTCTGAATAAGTTTTAGTAAATAAATCTAGTTGGCGCGCCGTACGCGGTGTTAGTTCTGATAAAATTACACCTGCGCGTTTATATAAAAAACCATTGCGGTAAATTTCGCGCAATCCGTTCAGTGCTGCGCGCACGATAACGCGCGTGTCGTCTGAATATTGGGGCAGGGCGACAATTTTACTGGCGACCAATTGTGGCAAATCGTCACGAAATCTGTTTGTCATGATAAAAGGCATAACCGCGCCAGCGCACAATTTTTGTGCGCGTAATTTTGCCGCACCACGCGACGCAAATGTTGCAATGGCTGGTTCCAGTTCGTCCAGCGTATGCACCATTTCACCAAAACTGCGCGATGTGCAAATCTGGTGTTTGTCTGGGGCAACCGTTTCAATATCTATGCACGGCATGCCGTTTAATTCGCGCCATGTTTTCTCGCCCAGTATCGTCATCATTTTCCGCACAGTTGCGCGTTCCATATTCGCAAAATCGTATGCTGTATTTACCCCCATATCACGCAGGCGCGCCGCATATCGCCGTCCAATACCCCATACTTCATCAATTGGCGTAATGCGCAGTGCGCGTACGCGTTGGGCGTCGGTTGCAATTACGCATACGCGGTTATACCCAGGATATTTTTTCGCCGCGTGATTGGCAACCTTGGCAAGTGTTTTTGTTGGCGCAATTCCAATTGACAAGGGTATGCCTGTGCATTGCGTAATTGTGCGCGCAATTTTGTCGCCAAATGATTTATAGTTTATGTTGTCTGGCACCGCAAAGAATGCTTCATCAATAGAATAAATTTCAATATCTGGTGCAAATTCAGACAATATATTCATCACTCGCCGCGACATATCGCCATACAGCGTGTAATTTGACGACATTGCAACTACATCGCCTGAATCAATCAAATTCTTGATACGAAATGCAGGCGTACCCATCTGAACGCCGATGTTTTTAGCCTCGGGCGAACGTGCAATAACACAACCGTCATTATTGCTCAACACCACAACGGCACGATTACGCAGGTTCGGATTAAAGACGCGTTCGCAACTGGCATAAAAATTATTGCAATCTGCCAACCCAATCATTTTTTATTTCCGCGGTGCGCGCGTATAGAATAAGTCACCACGCCCCAAATCATAAAATCATTATCTGTGCCAACGGTTATTGTCGGATAATTTGGATTTGCAGGCACCAGCAACACCGATGACGATTCTATTTTTATATATTTGATTGTGAATTCGCCGTCTATAAAACAGACCGCTATATCGCCTGATTTTGGGCGCAAAGATTTATCTATTATCACTATGTCGCCAGTGAAAATACCTGCGTCACGCATACTGTCGCCACGAACGCGCCCCATAAAGGTTGATGACGGATGCGAAATCAATTCGCGATTTAAATCAATTGGGGTTGCCATATAATCTTCGGCAGGACTGGGAAATCCTGCCTGAATCGCAGTATCAAAAAATTGAATTTTATCTGTCTTTTTGCGCGCCATAACCCCAGTTTAGTGCGACACATAAACCCACGCCACAGGTATAAAAGCACACGAAAATTATTTACCCATGCGAATACGGCGCAACACAATCATAATGCCTGCAGGTGTCATTCCAGGTATGCGCGACAGGCTGGCGATATTTTCTGGACGGGTGCGCGTTAGTTTTTCAATTAATTCATTGGTCAGACCCGGCAGATTTTCATATACAAAATCACGCGGAATTTTTAATTCCATATCGCGCAGATATGCCGCGATTTCATGTTCGTTTCTGGCAATGTAGCCTGCGTAGAATTTGTCATTTTGGTCAATTTGCGCCGCGTGTCTGGCATATTTTTCATCATATTGCGCCGATGTAATGAGTCCTGCCGCCACAGCCATTTTTCCCAGACGCGCAATTGCGTTATCTGCGCGCAGGCTTAAACGAAATTCTGCACGCGATGTAAACATTCTGTACGGTTCATCAACGCCCAGTGTTGTTATATCGTCAATCAGCACACCAATCATTGCATTTGTTCGGTTCAATGTAACGGGCGACATACCACACGCATACGCCGCAGCATTTGCCCCTGCGATTATGCCTTGGGCGGCGGCTTCTTCATAACCAGATGTGCCGTTTATTTGGCCAGCAAAAAACAGATGCGGAAATTCGCGCGATTGTAAATTTTTATTCAACGCGCGCGCATCAATCGCGTCATATTCAATTGCATAACCATAACGCGCAATACGCGCATTTTCAAGGGCTGGAATAGTGCGAATCCATTTGTCTTGAATATCTGCACCAAAACTGGTTGAAATGCCGTTAGGGTAAATAAGTGGACTGGTTAAACCTTCGGGTTCTAAAAAGACATGATGTGATGTGTGTTCTGGGAAACGCATAACCTTGTCTTCCAGACTTGGGCAATAACGCGGGCCTGTGCCCACAATATCACCATTATACATTGGGGCATTTGCAATATTTTCGCGTATAATTTCATGTGTTTGCGCGGTGGTATGTGTGATATAGCATACTGCATTATAAATATTTTTTTCATTTGGCGCAAAAAACCAATCGTGCGGCATGTCGCCAGGTTGCAATTCACATACATCAAAATTGATACTGTCGCGCCAAATACGCGCAGGTGTGCCTGTTTTCAAGCGCAAAATATTAAAGCCTAATTTTTTTAATTGCCCAGAAATTGTACCATCATTTTCTTGATATGTGCCATCGTCCAGCATACGCCCAGACGGAATTTTTTCCGCACCACGCGTTACCAGTCCGCCCAAGAAAGTGCCTGTGGTTACAACAATCGCACGCGATGAATAGTTTTTATTTACAGTACATTTTTCTAAATCAATATCATTCACGCGTTCAAACACAACCGTCAAATTTGGCGTATTGTGCAAAATTTCCATTACTGCATTATGATACAATTCGCGATCAATTTGCGCACGCAGTGCCTGTGTTGCCGCGCCATGCGATGCGTTCAGTGTTCTGAAATGTATTCCTGCGGCATCGGCGGCAACGGGCATAACACCGCCCATTGCATCAATTTCTGCAATCATTTGTGATTTACCTGGGCCACCGATACTGGGGTTGCAAGACATTGCGCCAATATCACTGGCGCGCATGGTAATAAGTAATGTTTTCGCACCACGACGCGCAGATGCGCATGCCGCTTCGACACCGCCGTGACCGCCACCAATAACGATTACATCAAACGCGGTCATTAAAAACGCCCCAGCGCACCATTTACATTTAATGTTTGACCGTTGATATAAGACGCCGCATCAGATGCCAAGAACACGCATGCGGCAGCAATATCATCAGGTGTACCAAAACGACCTGCGGGTATTTGTGCCAGATATGCCGCCTTTAATTCATCAGACAAAACATCTGTCATTGGTGTTTTAATAAATCCCGGCGCGATGCAATTTGCAGTGATGTTGCGGGATGCAACCTCGGCTGCGATTGATTTTGTCATAGCAATCATGCCACCTTTGGACGCTGCATAATTTGCCTGACCTGCGCCACCAATAACACCGATGATTGATGCCATGTTTATAATGCGACCAAAACGCGCCTTCATCATGGGCATAATTGCCGCACGGCACATTTTGAAAGTCGCACGCAAGTTTGTATTTAACACAGAATCAAATTGTTCGTCAGACATACGCATTAACAATCCGTCTTTGGTAATGCCTGCATTATTGACCAAAATATCAATTTTACCAGCCGCCGCCAATGCGTCAGAAACTAATTTTTCCGCAGCGCCGTCTTGTGAAATATCTGCGGCAATTTTTATAAATTCATCGCCAAATTGCGCATTTAATTTATCCATACTGCGTCCAGACACAACAACAGTTGCACCGGCCGCGCGCATTTGATTTGCAATTGCGCCGCCGATTCCGCCTGTTGCGCCGGTAATTAACGCCACACGTCCATCCAGTTCAAACATTTTAATTCCTTTTTATTTTTGTTGTTGCCGTACTAATTTCAGCAAATCAGAATTTTGTCTTTCAATGCGTTTTAAGTGTTGTACCAGTCCAACTGTAATTTCTTCAACGTTTAACTGTTTGTTCCAATCTATTTTATTATGACAAATATAGTTATCTTTTATATCAAGACAGTACGATGTTTCATCGTCATAATACGGACAGTTATAGTCAAATTTACAGCATTTTTTTATTGACATTATTGTACCTCCAATTTTCTTGCGGTCATCTGTGGGCAAATGCGCGGTGTTAAACCTGTTAATACTGCGCCTGGTCCAACTTCTATCATTTCAGTAATACCCAATTCGTGCATTGCCAAGACACTTTCGCGCCAACGCACACCGTGTGTCATTTGATAAACCAATTCAGCACGAATTTCATCAACATCTGACATTGGTGCCGCAGTTTTATTTGCAATAATTTTTGCCTTTGGTGTTTTGATTGTTGTGGCGTCAATTATTGCCTGCATTGCAGCAACCGCCGGTTCTTGCATGCGACAATGTACTGGCACCGACAATGGCAACGGCATTGCGCGTTTTGCCCCAGCAGACTTTGCCATATCTAGCGCATGTTCAACCGCACCGCGCGCACCAGAAATCACAACTTGCCCTGGACAATTGTCATTTGCAACATCAGCATCTGCGTCACGGCAAATTTGACGCACTGTATCAATATCCAGCCCCAGAATCACAGCTGTCAACCCCATGCCAACTGGCACTGCCGCCTGCATCGCATCGCCACGCGTACGCAGTAATTTTGCCGTATCGCCAACAGATAACGCACCTGCAGCACATAATGCGGTATATTCACCCAACGAATGACCCGCAACATATTCTGTTAATTCAACACCAGACGCACGCAACATCGCCATAGATGTTGCCATAATCGCCGGCTGAACATTTGCAGTCAGGGTTAAATCTTCCATTGGGCCATTAAAGATAATATCTGATAATTTCTGACCCAGTGCATCATCAACTTCATCAAAAACGGCACGCGCTGCAGGATTATTTTCGTATAATTCGCGCCCCATACCAACGGTTTGTGAACCTTGACCGGGGAAAACAAGAATAGATGACATTGTAAAACCTTTTGTTTTATTCAATGCCATTATAGTTTGCGAATACTGAATTCGCAACCACAATAATTTTGACGATAAAAATCAGATTTATGCCCGATTTCTTGTCGTAGATTTTCATTCCATTTTATTGGCAAATATTTAATTTCTGTGCCACACACAGATGTCGCCGCATTATCAACTTGTGCCTGATTTTTATGGCGCGACACACCCAGTACAGACGCGATTGCGTCATAACCGTTTTCTAATGCCCATTTTTTTGCAAAACAAAAACGATATGCGAAACATGCACTGCACCGCGCACCGCGTTCTGGTTCGTTTTCAAGGCCCTGTACTGTGCGCCGCCATGCGTCATGGTCATAATCGCCAATTACATATTTTACACCGTTTTGTTCACAGTATTTGATTTGTTCGTTTAATCGTTTTTGATATTCGTCAAACGGGTAAATATTAGGGTTAAAAAACATGACGACAAAATCAGAAACATCTGCAATTTCGCCGTCTTTCAATTGCCGAATTGCGCCTGCACTGCACGGCGCACAACAAGATACCAGAACGATTTTCATTTATTTTGTTCTTTGTAATAACTCTTGTAATATCATTGGCATTGCGCCTGTTTTTTCTGGATAAATCTGGTTCAAATTTTTATCTATAACTATATCTGAATCGGGATTCAAAACATGCCATTCTATATCTTTACCTGCGACAGTTCGTTTTACACCGTATATAGGGCGCCGTTGTAAAATACCAAAACCATGATAAACATCAGACACTTTTGTTAATATTGCAGGCACACCCAATACATCTGGCATATGTTGTATTTTATCATATTCTTTGCGTACAGATTGGCAAATTTGTTCGTCTGTTTTTATATCGCTGGCTGTAAAAATTTCATATTCAGATTGAACATTTCGGTAAAAATTCGCATTGTGAACATTTTCTTTTACATTAATATTTATTTTATACACAGGGTGATTGCCAAACATCAATAAATTTTTGGATTTCATTTGCCAAAACAATTTTTCAACACTGTCTGTTATTTCAGACGAAAACTGATACCCGTTAATTGCAAATTTTGTATAAAAGCATTCTGTGTTCATAATATAGCCTTTTTATTACGCCTTATATTGTTCACCTAATTTCGTATTGCTATCTAATTCAATGATTTTATCTGCGGTCGTGCCTGTTCCGATTTCTGCCGCACTGCACATCATGCCATAAGATTCAACACCTGCAACAGTTCTTTGCGCGATAGGCTTTTTTACTGTGGGTATTTTCGCACCAACTGGCGCATATACACCAATCATTCCATCGCGAACATTTGGCGCACCACATACAACTTGAATATCATGTGTTGTACCATCGTCAACAGTTAAAACATTCAAATCGGCACGCGACGGGTGTGGTTTTACCGCCACAATTTTTGCAGTAATTAAACACGGTGTATCTGCATCATTTCTGGCATATTTTGCAACCAATGTGGCAACTGTTTCATCGTCAATACGATTAAACAAGTTTTCAGGCACACTAAATTTTTCACCCGCCTTTATACGATGTTCATATGTTTTTGGCCAAGATAAATCGTGTTGTGTGGCAAAAATATTTTGCATTTTTTGCGCAGCATCTGGAATAAACGGCGCAGACACACGCGCATATAAATCAATTAAATTCATACATTCGTTTAATACCGCCGCTGCATAATCTGTATTGCCGTCTTTGATTGCCGCCCATGGCGCATTACGCGTCATAAATTCATTACCAATTGCATACAACCCACGCAACGCAGTAATTGCCGCGCGAAATTCGCACGCGTCCAACGCGTTGGTCAATTCTGATATTTTCGCATTAATTGAATCTGTTTCAATATCTGTTTTGCCTGCGTTTGGAACAGTATCGCCGAAATTTTTCGCAACCAGTTTACATACGCGCGATACAAAATTGCCCAACATGCCGTTCAGGTCTTTATTTACAATATCTGCAAATCGTTCAATTTTGAAATCGTTATCATCTGTTTCAGGTGCAGACGCCATCAACGCATATCGCCATGCATCTGCAGGCGCAATGTCAATTGCCGCGTCAAGAAATATGCCACGACCAGACGATTTTGAAAATTTACCGCCTTCAAAATTCAAGAAATTCATGGCTTTTAATACATCAACAGTTTTCCAATTGTCGTTCATTGCCAATTGTTGTTCTGGGAAAAATACCGCATGAAATTTAACATTATCTTTGCCCATAAATTGTGCATAGTGGCAATCTGGATTTTTCCACCATGTGTCCCAATCGTTCGGGCGCGCGGCTTGGGATATAGAAACATAACCCCATGGCGCATCAAACCAAACATAGAAAACTTTATCTTCGTATCCCGGCTTGTTCACAGGAATTCCCCACGACAAATCGCGCGTAATAGATGTATCACGCAAACCATCGTTTGCCCAACCATTTGCGATTGCTGCGGCACTGCGTGGCCATTTTTTCGTTGTCTGGGCCAACCATTTTTGCCACTTTGTTTGCATTTTTGACGCCAAGAAAAACAGATTTTTTGTTGGGCGCGCTTCTATTTTATCAGAACCTGAAATCACGCTGCGCGGATTTTTTAATTCTGTCGCCTCGTAAATCGCACCGCATTTATCACATTGGTCACCACGCGCGTTTTCATAACCGCAATTGGGACATGTGCCAACCAGTTGCCGATCTGCCAAAAACATTTTGTCATCAACAGAATAGGGCTGAATCGTTTCGCGTTCTGAAATTAAACCCTGTGCGTCAAGGCGCAAAAATAATTCGTGAATCAATTTTTCTTGCAATTGGGTATGTGTGCGACCATATAAATCAAACGATAGATTAAAATCATGCACCGCACGCAAATGCTTGTCATAATATTTGTTATTGTATTCCAAAATTGGCATACCTTCGCGCGCCGCACCAACAATTGCCGGTGTGCCGTGTTCGTCTGCGCCACAGACAAATAAAACATCACGACCCATTGCACGACAAAAACGCGCATAAACATCAGACGGCAACCAGCACCCAACCAAATGACCCAAGTGCAATTCGCCATTAACATACGGCAATGCAGAAGTAATTAAATATTTGTTATTTTTATTTTCCATTTGTTGCGCCTTTTTAATTATATGGGCGCCCAACAGGGCGCCCAGAGAATCCTGTTGTAAATGTTTGTTTATATTATTACATCTGCATTCGCATAATTTTTACCTTTGAAATCTGGTGGGTGGTATTGGACTCGAACCAACGACCTTTACGATGTCAACGTAACGCTCTAACCAACTGAGCTAACCACCCATAGCCCCGTGATTATATCAAAGAAATTACAGATTGCAATATTAAAAAACGGGCGATTGTGCGCCCGTAATATTAATACATTGTTTGCAATATGTGTTTGCTTTTGTCCAAACTGGATAACATTTTCCCAGAACCACACGCCACACATGCCAACGGATTATCAACCAAAAACGCAGGCAATCCTGTGGCGGCGCGAATCGCCGCGTCCAGACCACGCAACAGCGACCCACCACCAGTCATTGCAATGCCCAAATCTGCAATATCTGCCGACAATTCTGGCGGTGTCAATTCCAATGCTTGACGCACGGTTTCAACAATCTTGCTGACCGTTTGTGCCAGCGCAGATGCGATTTGCGATTCGGTAATAACTGTTTCACGCGGTGTGCCACTCATTAAATCGCGCCCTTTGATTTTCATGGTCAATTCATTGGCTTTATCTTTTGGCGAAATTGCCGTACCGATTTTTTTCTTGATGTCTTCAGCCGTATTTTCGCCAATCAGCAGGTTTTTATTCTTGCGAACAAAATCCATAATGTCTAAATCCATCTGGTCGCCTGCGATACGCACAGCATTAGAATACACAATGCCACCCAGTGACATAACTGCAACCTCGGTCGTGCCACCACCAATATCCAGAACCATTGAACCCACAGGCTTTTCTACGGGCAGACCTGCGCCAATTGCCGCTGCTGTTGATTCTTCAACAATATAAACCTTGCGTGCGCCTGCCGCATCGGCAGCTTCTTGAATTGCACGACGTTCAACCTGGGTCGCACATGACGGCACACAAATAATAATCAGTGGGGCTGCCAGTGGATTTCTGCGATGAACTTTACGAATAAAATATTTAATCATTTCTTCGGCAACTTCAAAGTCCGCAATAACGCCATCGCGCAACGGACGCACCGCCGTAATTGACCCAGGTGTTCGCCCAAACATTTGTTTAGCCTCGGTACCCACCGCAAGTATTTCTTTGCGTCCCAACAGGCGATTTTCAGCCACAGCAACCACAGACGGTTCATTCAAGACAATGCCGCGACCTTTGACATAAATCAGTGTATTTGCCGTTCCTAAATCAATGGCCATATCGGCGGAAAAAAATTTCATTAGCCAATTATACATATTTTTCGCCCTTGGTATTTATAACATTTGATTAATTTGATTGCACTATAAATCACAGATGGCAAAAAATCAAGGGCAACACATAAAAATTTATGCTTTTTTATTTGATTATTTATATATTCTGGTATTATGTCAGACATGCGAGATACAATTAAAAATCATAACGATTTTAATATGCCAGACGATTGTCTGGTGGCACATAGTGCATATTTTCTGGTTCGGGCGCGTAAAACAAAAACACCGTGCGATGCGCGATATGGTCTGACGGTGACCAAGCGCATATTTCGGCATGCTGTTGAACGCAATCTGGCAAAACGCAAATTGCGCGATTGGATACGGTTTAATGAAAAACTGTTAAACGACGGGCTGGATTATATATTTTTTGCCCGTGCGCCAATTCTGGACGCATCGCGCGAAGACGGGCGCCGTGCCATGATGCGCGCATTAAAACACATAAGAATAACTGCAAGATGTATCAAGAAATCAAAAAAATCACAACCCGTGGCGCAATTGGACTAATTCGTTTTTATCAGCGCGCTATATCGCCCATAACTGGGGGCTGTGCGGCATGCCGATTTACCCCGACATGCAGCGAGTATACCCGTATCGCAATTGAAAAATACGGTGTTTTACGCGGCACATATATGGGATTGCGGCGAATTATGAGGTGCAGACCACTGGGCGGATTTGGTTATGACCCTGTCCCTTGACAATACGGTCAATTATGATAAAATTTGATACACTTTATGGGTAATATATAAAAGGATTAAAATATGTCATTTCATGCAACCGTTGAATCCATGTCTAAAATTATGGACGAAATGGGAATAACAGAACTGGAATTAGAACGCCAATTTTTATTTGGTGTTTATCGCAAACATATTCATTTATCTAAACAAGTTGCGGCGGCGGTCGCAATGCCAACAATGCCTGCGCTGGACACTAAAAAGCCAAATTCAGAATCAGGCGCACAATCTATCAAGGGGCATGTGTTAAAATCACCAATGGTGGGTGTGGCATATCTGGCGCCAGAACCAGGTGCAAAACCATTTACCACTGTTGGCGCACAAGTCAAATCGGGCGATACTGTCGCATTGATAGAAGCCATGAAAACATTCAACCCACTGAAATCTGATAAAGATGGTGTGGTCAAAGAAATTTTAGTTTCTGATGGCCAAGCGGTTGAATTTGACCAACCTATAATTGTTATTGAATAAAATGTCGCAAATAAAAAAAGTCTTGATTGCCAATCGTGGCGAAATCGCGTTGCGTGTTATTCGTGCGTGTCGCGATATGGGCATTCGTACAGTTGCGGTGTATTCTACGGTTGACCGCAATGCCATGCATGTACAATTGGCGGACGAATCTGTTTGTATTGGCCCAGGGCCATCACAAGAATCATATTTGAACGAATCAGCGATTTTAACCGCAGCATTGTTGACCAACGCAGACGCAATTCACCCGGGCTATGGTTTTTTGTCTGAACGCGCATCTTTTGTGCAAAAGGTTGAACAGCACGGTCTTATTTGGATTGGCCCCAGTGCAGATATGATTTCTAAAATGGGTGACAAGGTTAATGCAAAAAAGACCGCAATAAAATGTGGGCTGCCTGTGGTGCCAGGTTCAGACGGCGCAGTTGAATCGGTTGATGCGGCACTGGCATGTGCAGAAAAAATCGGCTATCCAGTTATGTTAAAAGCGGCGTCCGGTGGCGGTGGTCGCGGAATGCGCCCTGTAATGCGCGCCGAAGACATGGCCGAGGCTTTTGCCATTACCCAACACGAGGCGAAATCAGGCTTTGGCGATGATACATTATACATGGAAAAATTGCTGTTACACCCACGGCATATTGAATTTCAAGTACTGGGCGACAAACACGGCAATGTTGTGATTTTTGGCGAACGCGATTGTTCATTACAACGCAAAAACCAAAAAATTATGGAAGAATGTCCTGCGGCAGCACTGACGCAAAAACAGCGCGATGATATGATTGAAATCTGCAAAACGGCTGCGAAAAAAATGGGCTATACCAGTGCAGGCACATTTGAATTTATGTATGAAGACGGCAAATTCTATTTCTTGGAAATGAATACTCGTCTGCAGGTAGAACACCCTGTAACCGAAATGGTTTATGGTGTTGATTTGGTACGCGAACAGATTCGTATCGCCGCAGGCGAAAAATTGGGCTATACGCAATCTAATGTCGTGCCACACGGTCATGCAATTGAATTTCGTATCAATGCCGAAGACCCAGAAACACTGATTCCCAACCCAGGTAAAATCACATTATATGCACCATCTGGCGGATTGGGCGTGCGCGTAGACAGTGCTGTTTATACAGGTTATGTTATACCGCCAACATATGATTCCATGATTGCAAAACTGATTGTTCATGCACAATCACGGCCTGCATGTATTATGCGTGCAGCGCGTGCGCTGGACGAATTTGTGATTGATGGTGTTAAAACAACAATTCCTTTGCATAAACGGTTGTTGGAAAATCCTGATGTTCGCAAATTAAATTTTGATAATCATTGGTTGGAAGAATATTTGAAAAATCCACCAAAAAAATCTGAATCAGATAAGTAAAAAAAAACACCAGCAAATGCTGGTGTTTTTTATTATTTATCGCGTATTTTTGCATTACATTTTGATTCAACAGATTTTATGACAGAATTTTGCAAATTCATTAAATCACCATCTGACATATTTTCTGTTGGTGTGATTGTAATTGTGAACGCAATTGACTTTTTTCCATCGCCCATATCAAACGCGTCAAATATGACAACATCTGAAATGCGATTGTCTGCGCCGCGTGCAGTAGCAACTATTTTTTCTGCGGCAAAATCATTATCAACAATAAACGCAAAATCGCGTGTTATCGGTTGAAATTCAGAAATCACAGGTTCGTGCGCACGACGCGGACGCGGCAAGTTTTCAATATTATCAACCACCGCAATCACAACATTTGTTTTTATCTTTAATGCGCGTGCGACCATTGGGTGCAATTCGCCAAATTCAGCAATTTTCTTTTTGCCTTGATATATTGCGCCATATCTGAACGGGTGCGCCCAGCGCGGTGCATTTTCTGTATCAACAGTAAATTTCTGATTTTGCATTAACGCAATTAAATCAGATTTTACATCGTAAATATCAACCTGTCTGTTGCGCCGTGTCCAATGCCGTGGCGATGTATTGCCAGACCGCACAATAACGCATTGCGTGTGTTGCGCGTTTGGTGCATCACCGTCAAACACAACACCAACATTGAACAAATTTACATCTGGGAATCCACGCTTTTCATTAGACGCAACGAATTCCAGCATATTACCCAACAGACCGCGACGCGCAGTATCCATATCTGCAACAATCGGATTTAATATTTTAATTGGCGCATCATCATAAATTAATGCCTCGGTCGCGCTGTTACCAAATCCGAAAGATTCAGCCTCGTTCAAGCCACGCGATGCCAATATATTTTTTAACCACAAATCGCCGTCATTATGCGCCGCCATATCTGACGCATGATGCGCCGCGTTTTCTGCGATTTTATCATAACCATAAATACGCACCAATTCAGACACAATGTTTTCTGGCAACACAACATCAACACGCGCAGGTGTCGGTGTAATTGTCCATTTGTCGCCATGTTTATCAACCGCAAAACCCAATCCTGTTAAAATTTTAGATTGCGTTTCAGTGTCCATTTCAATACCCGTTTTTTTGGTAAATAATTCTGGGCTGTATTCTATTTTAACATCAGGCGTTTTTATCGCGCCACCAATGCCAGTACCTGTGATTTTACCGCCACATTCGCGCATGATAATATCTGCGGCATATGCCAACGCAACACCTGAAACAGTTGGGTCAATTCCGCGTTCATAACGATATGATGAATCCGTAGAAATTCCCAATCGTTTGGCAGTCTTGCGCACAGATACAGGGGCAAAATACGCACTTTCCAGTAATATATTTTTTGTATCATTGGTCGTCATACCACGCGCACCACCAACGACACCTGCCAACGCCAAGATTCCGTCATTGTCCGCAATAACAATATCTGCATCGGTCAGTGTATGTTCACCGCCAAACAAATCAGTGAATTTTTCCCCAGCGGTCGCATTGCGTACAATGATATCACCATGAATTTGGTCTGCGTCAAAACAGTGCATTGGTTGACACAAATCATAACAAACATAATTTGTTGCATCTATTGCCGCGTTCTTTGGATTGATTCCAATTGCCGCCAGACGCGATTTAATTGTGTCATTGCTGGGCGCGATTTTAACACCACTTATTTCACAGAATTGATATGTCGGACATTTATCTGTTTTGATAATTACATTGCGCGCAGATTTTACAGGTTTTAATTCTGGGATTTTTTTATCAATAAATTGACCTGCACCACACGCAGACAAATCGCGCGCAATACCACGCACCGCTAAATAATCAGGGCGATTCGGGGTGATACCTGCGTCAAAAACTGTTTCAGATTTTATAACAGGTGTGCCGATTTTTGTCTTTTCGTCTAATTCAATAATACCGCTGTGGTCATCGCTGATGCCCAACTCGCGCGGACTGCACATCATACCGTCAGATATAACACCGCGCAATTTTCCACTTTGAATTTCGTGTCCTTCTATCACGCACCCTGGTAATGCCAGCGCAGAAATCAAACCTACACGCGCATTTGGCGCACCACATACAACCTGACGCAGTTTTTTTGTGCCATCGTCCACCATCAGAACATGCAAATGGTCGCTGTTTTCATGCGGTTTACATTCTACGATTTTTGCCGCAATTGGTGCAATTGGCGATATAACATCGTCAACTTCCAGCCCTGTACGGGTCAGCACATCTGCAATTTGATTTGCGTCTAAATCTGTTTTTAACCAATCACACAACCAATCATAAGTCCATTTCATAATTCAACCCCTATATATTAAAATCCTGCATTTTTCAACCAGCGCACATCACCGTCATAGAATTTGCGTATATCGTTCAGGTTATATTTTAACATTGCCAATCTGTCCCAACCAAAACCAAACGCAAAGCCCTGATATTCATTTGGATTTATGCCGCAATTGGCAAGAACATTTGGGTGCACCATACCTGCGCCCATAATTTCCAGCCATTTTTTACCTTGCCACAGCATATCAATTTCAATACTGGGTTCTGTAAATGGAAAATAAGATGGGCGAATACGAATCTTGACATCGTCCATTTCAAAAAACCGTTTCAAGAATTCTTTCACATCGCCAATTAAATCAGACATTGTGATATTTTTATCAACATACAGACCTTCTATCTGGTGGAACATAGGACTGTGTGTTGCGTCCATTTCTTTACGATATGTTGAACCAATGCCGAACATTTTAATTGGCACCCCATGTGTTTCCATTGCACGAATCTGAATCGCAGATGTCTGGGTGCGCAAAACATTGCCATTTGGCATAAAGAAAGTATCTTGCATATCGCGCGCAGGGTGGTGTGCAGGCGTATTTAATGCGGTAAAATTATGCCAATCGTCTTCTATTTCTGGGCCAGTCCACATTGTATATCCAAACGATTCCAAAATCGTTGAAATTTCATGCAAAGAATGAGTCAACGGGTGCAAAGTTCCCCTGTTTTCAGGCAGTGGCGACAATGTTGCGTCTAATTTTTGTTTTTTCAAATTCGCCATCATTTCTGCGTTTTCAATTTCCGCCTGACGCACACGAAACAGTTCGCGCAACCGCGTATTTTCATTATTTAATTTTGCACGCGCGTCATTGTCCAGTGTTGCCATTTGGCGCAGTTTTGCCGTCATTGTGCCGTTTTTGCCAAAAACAGATGTATACAAGGCTTGTAAATCTGCCAAATTGGTTGTTTCTTGAATTTGTTTTTCCATATTTTCCACCATTATATGTTAAAAAATAAAAAGCCGTCATTGACGGCTTTTATTATTGCAAAACAAAACCTTACCGCCAAGGGTTTATTTATTGTCCCCACCGATAAATCGTTTTGCCAATTCAACCAGACGAGAAAAGTTTTCATCGCCTGCATACGCCATTTCTGCCAAAACCTTGCGGTCCAGCGCAACACCAGCTTTCTTTAAGCCGTTCATAAATTGGCTGTATGTTAAACCATTTTCACGCACAGCGGCATTTATACGAACAATCCACAAACCACGAAATTCGCGTTTTTTCACATGGCGGTCGCGATATGCGTATTGTCCAGCCTTTTCTGTTTTTTCGCGTGCGGCACGATATGTCGTGCTGTGACGACCCAAATAACCTTTGGCGCGTGCCAGAATTTTATTATGTTTTTGTTTAACGGTTGTACCGCGTTTTACTCTTGCCATGATAAGACCCCTTTAATTATTTCAAACCGTATGGCGCAAGAGTTTTTGCCTGCGACACCATGTTTTCGTTCAAATATTGTGGTTTTGACCCAGCATTGTTTGCGCGTTTTGATTTGTGGCGCAACAATTTCTTGTGGGCATTTCTGGCAACACGGATTTTACCCGTTGCGGTCATAGATGCGCGCTTTTTCAAGTACGACTTGGTTTTTAATTTTGGCATTTTTTAACCTCTTATTTTCGCCTGATGGCAATGCCAATTGCCACTTTGGCTGATTAAACACGGCACTATTGTGGCACATAAAAAAGAAAAATCAAGTTTTTATTGAATCCTGAAATTTTAGTGGTTAAAGTAATAACCATGAACCAAAACAGATTATCATCACGCGCATGGCAAATTATACGTTCTGCAATCGCAGCCGCGGTATTGCCTGTATTGTTTATATATGTGATGATTGCAAAACCAGATTATCGCATTATGAACGGGTTGGCGCATGTTGTTTTGCCTGTGGCAAATGTTTGTGGCGATATAATTACATATCCTGTGCGATTAGTGGGCAATGTTGCGGCAAACTTGCGTGAATTGTCTAATCTGCGCGAAGAAAACGAAGAATTACGCGCGCGCCTTGATGATGCGTTGGCAAATAAAAACTTGTGCGACGTGGCAATTGATGAAAATCAAAAACTGGCACATGAATTAGATGTTGTGCAAAATTCGCCCCGTCGCACAATTGTTGCAGATGTGATTTATGATAACACTGCATTTAATCACAGTACTTTTTTAATAGATAAAGGCGCAAATAAAGGTCTGGAAAAAGGCATGGTTGCAATTTCGCCTGATGGTTATCTGGTTGGAATTATAATTGATGTCGCATCGCATTTTTCACGCATACGCGCATTGACAGACGCAAATACAAATATTGCTGTACGCGTTGCAGGTTCCGAAGTATATGGTTTTCTGCAAGGTAACGGCACATCAAACCCAACAATTGGATTTTTTAGTGACCCAGAATTTCAACCAACATCTGGCATAAAACTGGTCAGCAGTAATATCAGTGGTGTTTTACCAAATGGGCTGATTGTTGGCGAATTGATAAATGAATCTGATGTGCGCGTTATTCCGCCACAAAAACTTAGTCGTGTTATGATTCTAGATTTTGATATTGGGGCTGAATATAAATGATTCCAAAAATTATAAATTTTTGTCGCGCTGCATTTCCGTTTTTTGCGGTCTTGATACTGTGGCGACTAATGATACCGTTTTGGAATCCAGGTGGTATTTTAGCAATTATTCCGATATTTTTTTGTTCTTTTATTCGCCCTGTGCGGTGGTTTGTGCCGTTTTCAGTTATATTTTGTTTTTTAATAGATTATCGCTTTGATACCTTGTTATTGTGGACAGTATTATTTTTATTTACATATGCAATTACAGGTTTCCAAAACATTATTGATATGCGTAATATAGATCGTAATGGTTTGGGTTTATTTGCGTGCTTTATAGCGGTGGCGTTGATTATCATGACGCTGGTAAATTTCAAATTTGCAATACTGGCGCGCGGATTATGGCTGATGGCGTGGTGTTGCGTTTTGTATTTTCCGATAACAGAATTAATCAAAAGGGTTTGTGATGATAGATAACGAAGTCGCACGCACTTTTGACCGTCGCAGTGCTTTGTTTTTAACCACAGGCACGATTTTAACATCTGTATTAGTGATGCGAATGTTGCAAATGCAATTGTTTGATTATCGCGAATATACTAAAAAAAGCGAGAATAATTCTTTCCGTATCCAGATTGATATGCCACAACGCGGTCAGATATTATCTGCGTCTGGCGCAGCAATTACACACGATGCGCCCACATATCGCATTTATATTATTCCCGAAGAAACGCCTGATATTGACGCACTGGTTAAAACAGTTTCCACAGAATTGAATTTAAGTAAAAAAACTGTTGATAAAATCTACAAGCGAATAAAAAAACAAGCACCATTTCAACCTGTTCTGGTCAGCCAAAATTCCGATTGGGACAGCCTTGCAAAATTACAGGCGAAAAATCTTGAAGGTCTGCATGTACGCAGCGGATTTGCCCGTGTGTACGAAATGGGGCCTGCTGGCGCACAAGTTTTTGGGTATGTTGGTGCGCCTGATGCGCCTGTGCCAAATGCACCATTTTTTACCACTGGTATCACGGGTCTTGAAAAAAAATATAACAATGTTTTATCTGGTACGCCTGGGCAAACAGTTATGATTGCAAATGCAGTAGGGCGCATAACAGGCGAAGATAAATCACAATATATTGCACCAAAAATCGGCGCCGATATTCAGACAACAATAAACGACACTGCGCAACGCGCAATGTATGATGCATTGACATTACATAATGCAGGCTGTGGCGTTTTACTGGATATTCAATCGGGCGATATTCTGGCAATGGTTTCTACGCCCAGTTTTGATGCAAATAATTTTGAAGACGAAGAATATATTGAAAATCTGCGTTCTGACCCCAGCAAACCATTTGTAAATAAAACAATAGAAGGTTTATATCCACCTGGGTCAACATTCAAGATTGTTGTTGCGTTGGCAGCATTAGAATCTGGCGCAATTACACCGAACGAAAAAATCTATTGCCCTGGATTTTGGGAATATGGCGACCATCGTTATCACTGTTGGGAATCTGACGGTCATGGTTGGGTTGATTTACAGGGTGCATTAAAACATTCATGCGATATTTATTTTTATCAGGTTGCGTTGCGTATTGGTATTGATGCAATCAAAGATATGGCTGTAAAACTAGGGTTCACAGAAAAATTTCTGGGCGATGTTATGCCACGCGAAATGGCAGGCATTATTCCAGACAGAATTTGGAAAGAAAAAAATATCGGTGCGCGCTGGGTTCATGGGGACACGATTATTTCTGGAATTGGTCAAGGTTATGTTTTAGCAAATTGTCTGCAATTGGCAACAATGGTTGCGCGCGCGACATCAAATCGGAAAATTGTGCCGCATATTATCAAAAGCGATAAAAAAGCAAACTTCAAATCATTGGGTCTGCAACAAAAAAATATAAAATATGTTATGGACGGCATGGCAGAAGTTTTGCGCGCTGGCGGTACTGCCGCAGGCAGCGCAATAAACATAAACGGCGCGCGTATGGGTGGCAAAACAGGAACTGCACAGGTTCGTTCTATATCACGCGCAGAAAGACTTAGCGGTGTTTTAACAAACGAACAATTAAAATGGAATATGCGAAATCATGGTTTGTTTGTTGGTTTTGCGCCACTGGATAATCCGAAATATGCAGTATGTGTTATAACAGAACATTCTGGTGGTTCTGGGCCTGCGGCACGTACCGCGGCGGCAACTATGCGGGCTATATTACAGGGACAAAAATAACATGGCAAATCAGACACGTGTTTCAAACGCATCAATGATGAATTTTTCTGAAAAACTGTCGCGTTTTTCATGGCTGATGTTTATTCCATTGTGTTTGATTATGGCGATGTCTATTGTTGTTCTGTATTCTGCAGGTGGTGGCGCATGGCGCCCGTTTGCATTATCGCAATTGATGAAAATTTTAATGGGTTTTGTTGTGTTCTGGATTGCGGCATTTACTAATATTAAAACTTGGGTTAAATCAGCATATGTTATTTACGCAATCGCGCTGGTTATGATTATATTGGTTACATTTGTTGGACATACAGGTATGGGCGCCCAGCGATGGTTAAATTTGGGCTTTATTCATATACAACCATCAGAATTTATTAAAATTGCACTGGTGTTGGCTTTGGCGCGTTATTTTGCATGGTTAAATTCTGTTGAACTGGCACAGATAAAAAATTACATTGTGCCTGTTTTATTAATGCTGGTACCGTTTGGTCTGATTGTCGCGCAACCTGATTTAGGTACTGCGTTATCATTAGGCATGATTACAGTTGGCATGTTTTATATTGTTGGCGCGCAAAAGAAATGGTTTGTAATTGCCGCGATTCTGGGTATTTTAGCCACTCCTTTGGTTTGGTATGGTGGTCTGCACGACTATCAACGCGACAGAATTATAACTTTTATAAATCCTGATATTGATGCCCAAGGCGCAGGTTATCAAATAAATCAGGCAAAAATCGCATTTGGTTCTGGCGGTATTATTGGCAAAGGATATTTGCATGGGTCGCAATCGCAACAATCATTTTTGCCAGAAAAACAGACAGATTTCATATTTACTATGCTGGGCGAAGAATTTGGTTTCTTGGGCGCGTTTGTACTGTTGGCAATATATACATTTATGGTATTTATCTTATTTTGGTGCGCAAAAACATGCAGAAATCGGTTTGGGCAACTGGTCTGTTTTGGTTTTATGTTGAACTTTTTCATTTATTATTTTATAAATATTGCAATGGTGTTGGGTCTAATGCCAACTGTGGGTGTGCCGTTGCCATTGATGTCTTTCGGCGGCAGCAGCCTGTTATCACTGATGTTTGGGTTTGGACTTTGCCAAAACGCACATATTCATAAAGACCAACAATTGTCTGCCAAAGGAAGTTAAAAAATGAATTTACTTATTGTTGAATCACCGTCCAAAGCAAAAACAATTGAAAAATATCTGGGCAATGGCTGGCATGTTGTTGCGTCTGTTGGTCATATTCGTGATTTAGTTCCTGAAAACGGCAGTGTTGACCCAGATAAAGACTTTCAAATGCGTTGGCAAATTATGCCAGGCAAAGAAAAACAGTTAAAAATTATTACTGATGAATTAAAACAAGCCGATGCAGTATATCTGGCATCAGATCCTGACCGCGAAGGCGAGGCGATTGCATGGCATATACTGGATATATTAAACGCAAAAAAATTATTAAAAGATAAAAAAGTTTATCGCGTTGCGTTTCATGAAATTACTAAAAAGGCGGTTTTGGCGGCAATTGAAAATCCGCGCGAAATTGATAATGATTTAGTTGATGCGTATATGGTTCGCCGCGCATTGGATTATTTAATTGGTTTTGGTATTTCACCATTACTGTGGCGGCGAAACCTTGGTAAATCTGCTGGCCGTGTGCAATCTGTGGCGGTAAAATTAGTTGTTGATCGCGAACGCGAAATAGAATCGTTTAAGCCTGTTGAATATTGGTCATTGGACGCAGAATGCAAATCAGACAGTGGCGCATTTGTTGCAAATTTAACGCAATTTGACGGACAAAAAATTGAAAAATTATCAATTAAAAATCAAGATGAAATGAATAAAATCTTGAACGCAGTTGGCGCGCCTGTAATAACTGGCACAGTCAAAACAATTGATAAAAAGCATACTTCGCGACGTGCCGCTGCACCTTTTACAACCAGTACATTACAACAAGAAGCGGCGCGTAAATTATTCTTTTCGTCTAAACGCACAATGGTGGCTGCACAAAAATTATATGAACAAGGTTTAATTACATATATGCGTACAGACGCAACAAATTTGTCAGCAGACGCGGTGGCGGAAATTCGCGAATATATTGCAAAAAATTATGGCGACGCGTTTGTACCACACGCACCAAATATTTATATTACAAAATCTAAAAATGCCCAAGAAGCGCACGAGGCGATTCGTCCTACACACTTTGATGGCAGTGCGCCAAATGTATCTGGTGACGAAGAAAGATTATACGATTTGATTTGGAAACGTACTATTGCATGTCAAATGACAAATGCAGAATTTGATGGCGTCAGTGCCGATATCGCCACAAAAAATGCAATATTCCATGCGTCTGGTTCTACAAAAACTTTTGATGGTTTTACACGCGTTTATACCGAGGCACGCGATGACGATTCTGATAAAGACGATAATAAATTACCACCATTAGAAATTGGCGAAAAAATTGAAATAAATAAACTAAATTCTGAACAACATTTCACACAACCACCTGCGCGTTATACCGAGGCATCTTTGGTAAAAAAACTGGAAGAGTTGGGAATCGGGCGTCCGTCAACATACGCAACAATTATGTCTACGATTGTAGACCGCAAATATGTTGAACAAGATAAACAACGCCGTTTTCACCCGACATCTGGCGGTTGGGTTATTGCATCTTATTTGGAAAAATATTTTTCTGAACTGGTTGATGTTAATTTTACCGCAAAAACCGAAGATACTCTGGACGATGTTTCAAATGGCAAACAAAAAAAATTGGACGCGTTAAAAGATTTCTGGACACCAACGAAATCTATGATTGATGATGCGCGCGGTGTAAAAACCACAGATATTATAAATTCATTAAATGAATCTATGGCGGCGCATTTGGCATCAGATGGAAATAATATCTGTCCGCTATGTGGCGGAAAACTGGGATTAAAACTGTCCAAGTTTGGTGCATTTATTGGTTGTGAAAATTATCCAAAATGCAATTTTACAAAACGATTTGAATCGGGTGATAATAGTGGGACGCCTGAAAATTCTGTGGAAAAACCTGCCACGGCTGCGTCTGTTGATTTGGGTGAAAATATTGTGTTCAAAATTGGAAAATTTGGGCCGTATGTCACGAACGGTAAAAAAAATGCGTCTGCTAAAAATTATACATCAGAAACAATAACTCTTGATATTGCGCGCGAATTGTTAAATGGCGGTACAAAAAAGCAGGAGCCCGAAATTCTTGGTGAAAATCCAAATACTGGAAAACAAATTTATTATTATTCATCTGGCAGATATGGGCCATATATTTCATCAAATCGCGTTAATGTCGGTGTGAAAGAAAAGCCTGATTTGCAAACCGCAATAGATTTAATAAATAACAAACAACCAACACATAAATTTACCAGATTCAAACGGAAATAATGGCATCTTATGACAGAAATTTTACAGATGAATTACGTACACGATTATCAATCGTTGATGTTGTGTCCAGACGTGTGCCACTAGTAAAAAAAGGTCAAAATTATTGGGGTTGCTGTCCGTTTCATAATGAAAAAACACCAAGTTTTTCTGTCAGTGAAGAAAAAGGTTTTTATCATTGTTTTGGTTGTGGCGAACATGGCGATATTATTTCTTTTACAATGAAAATAAATAATATTGATTTTCGCGCTGCTATCACAGAACTTGCTGCACAGGCTGGATTAAAATTACCAGAATACAAACCAAAATCTGACGAGCAAATTGCGCGCGAAGAATCTTATTTTGATATAATGGATACAGCATGCAAAATATATACTGAAAAATTATTTTCACCCGATGGTGCGCATGCATTAGAATATATTCGCCGCCGCGGTTTTTCAGATGAAATGATAAAAAAATACCGCATTGGTTATGCACCAAAAAATAACATTATTTCAAATAAATTTGTAAATACGCGCATGGAAAATGTTATTAATACCGGTCTTTGTCGGCGCGGTGATTATGGTTTATACGATTTTTTTCGTGATAAATTAATGTTTCCTATTTTTTCACCGCGTGGTCAAATTGTTGCTTTTTCTGGGCGCAGCCTTGACGGCAGTGAACCAAAATATATAAATACATCTGATACAGAACTATTTCATAAACGGCACACAATTTTTGGACTTAACTTCGCGCGCGATGCAATCCACCGTGCGAATCGCAGTATCGTGGTAGAAGGCCAAATTGACGCAATTCAAATGCAAAATAACGGTTTTCCAGAAACTATTGCACCACTGGGAACAGCACTGACCGAAGAACATATCGCTATTTTATGTAAATCCAATCGTAATATTGTTTTCTGTTTTGATGGCGATAATGCTGGGCAAAAGGCGGCTGTGCGTGCATGCGGAATTGTTATGCCATTTTTGCGCGATAATTCTGATGTGAAATTTGCATTTGTAACAGGTGGCAAAGATCCAGACGAAGTATTAAAAACATCAGGTGTTGATGCAATGCGTAAAATTATAGACAGCGCAACACCTTTGGTTGATTTTTTATGGAATACTGTAAATAAAAATTATTTGATAAATACACCAAATGGTCGCACACAGGCAGAAAAATTTCTAACATCGCAAATTTCAAAAATTACCGATATAAAATTACGCGCGGAATATGAAAATGAATATAATTCACGCAAATTTAACGCTTGGCATAAATGGAAAAAGAAATCTGACGCGCCCGTAATTGATGTTCCTGATATTGATTCATTGACACGTAATACTTTGACATATATTGCGATTAAATATCCAGAATTGGCAGAACGGCATGCAGAATTTTTGGCATCATTAAATATATCACTTGATGACAGTGCGCCTGAACAAAATCTTGATTTTACATCGGCGGAAAAATATATCGTTTCATTAAAGTTAAACAACAGAATAAAAAAATTAATCCAAGAAAAAAAATCTGCGATGGCAGACATTGTTTCTGGTGCGGCGGGCGACATGGAACGCGTAAATCAAATAGACGCAGAAATCGCCAAATGCCGCGAAAAACTTGAAACAATTACAGATATTGTTTAATTATTAAACAAGAAATGGCATATATCACCATTTTGCATAACATAATCTTTACCAACAAGGCGCATTTTTCCTGCTTCTTTAACAGCCACTTCACCACCCAGTTCAAGAAAATCTTGGGGTGAAATTATTTCTGCACGAATAAATCCGCGTTCAAAATCTGTGTGAATTTTGCCCGCTGCCTGTGGCGCAGTCATGCCACGCGTAATTGTCCAAGCGTGCGCTTCTTTTGGTCCAACTGTATAAAATGTTTGTAATCCCAATGTTTCATAACCTGTACGAATAATTTTATCAAGTCCTGATTCTTGCAACCCCAGTTCATCTAAAAACATTTTGCGTTCTTCTGGGTCAACAATTTGTGAAATTTCCATTTCTATTTTTGATGAAATAATTAAAACAGGCGCAATTTTTCCAAATTTTTCAACCACCATATCTGAAAATTTATTTCCATTTGCCGCAGATGCTTCTTCTACATTACAAACATAAATCACAGGTTTTGCAGTTAATAAATTAAACGCGCATGCATCTGGGCTTGTGTTTCGGGCTGGTATGCCAGATGATAAACCAGCACGAATTTTATTTGCTGCCTCTAATAATTTAATTGCAACTTTATCAAGTCCATGTGCTTTCTTTTCAAGATTTTTTATTTGTTTATCCAGACTTTCTATATCTGCCAACATTAATTCTGTTTCAATTGTGTCAATATCACTTAACGGATCTATTTTACCATTTACATGAACAATATCGTCATTTTCAAAACAGCGAACAACATGAATAATCGCGTCTGTGGATAAAATATTACCTAAAAATTTATTGCCCAGCCCTTCGCCCTGTGATGCGCCTTTGACCAGACCTGCAATATCAACAATTTCTAGTTGTGTCGGTATTATTTTCGCAGAATTACAACATGCCGCCAATTTTAACAATGTTTCATCAGGCACAACAACACGACCTGTATTTGGCTCTATCGTGCAGAAAGGATAATTTTGCGCATCTGCGGCAGCACTTTGCGTTAATGCATTAAACAATGTAGATTTTCCAACATTTGGCAAACCAACAATTCCACAATTGAATCCCATAATTAAATCCTTTATAATAGAAATAATATGTCATACCTTTGGCAAGAATTCAATATAAAAACCTTTGCGGCGGAAACTGTTGTTTTTCGCGATGGTGAATTTTGCCCAGAATTATCTACTTTGCCCGACACACAAATAAATAAAAAATACGAAAAACCTGTTCATATAATTTATATTGGCGAAATTGCCGGTAAATGTCGGTTAAATATTGATATTTCTGTGCCAAATCAACCGGTCTTTTTAAGTGTAAATATAAATAATAAAAAGCCGGCTTTTTTTGATATTTTTGTAAAAAATGCCGGTAAAAATTCTGAAATGCGCGGTCAAATATTTGCCCAAAATTTTAACGAATTAAATATAAATATAAACGCCGAACATTTATACGATGATACAGGGATTTTAATCCAATCTAGAATCTTGGCTGAAAAAAATTCTAAAACAGTTATACACGCCACCGCACAAATTTTGAAAAATATAGAAAACGCAAATTCTGATATTTCAATGTCTGTTATGGCTGATAAATCGGCGAAAATAGAATTTATGCCATCGCAAAGAATAAATTCCGTTCCACAAAATGCTGGTCACAGTGCATCTATTTATAATATCAGCCCCGATAAAATTCAATTTTTACGGGGTGCAGGACTTTCCGGTGCCGAGGCTGATGCCGCCATGCGCGAAGCATTCAAAAACGATTTTTCATTATTTTAATAAAAAAAATACCCGTGAAATATCACAGGCATAAAAACAAAACCAATTGGCATGTTATTTTTTCTTGAACCCTTGTTTAGCCTTTAATTTAGGATTATTAGGGTCAATCAAGATAACTTGTTTTCCACGGCGAATTTGTTTAACATTACCGCGTTTTTTCCAAGCCTTTAATGAACTTAAAAATTTCATGTCTAAATCCTTTTTGCCTTGGCATTATAAACGCTTTTTACATAAAATCAAATAATTATTATATATTTGTTGTTTTTATTGTACCTGTTGAAATTGTTGAAAACGAGTTTTTAATTTTTTATCAACAATTTTTCAACAATTTTTTGCCAGATTTCTGCGGGGTATAGAAAATCTGTTGAAAAATACCACCTGTTTAATAAACAGTTGAAAAAGTGAAAGTTTTCAACAGATTTCAACAATTTTATCTAAATACTTTTTGTTCTTGTTGAAAACTGTTGAAATTGTTATAATTTTTATGTTAGGAGGATTATTACCATTGAAACAACAGGTTTTGAAAGCTTTTGCAAATCCTGCAAGGTTATTTTATGTGCCATATACTTTGGCGGTGTTGAACTTTGTTATTCAATTTATAATATTTATAATAATTTTCACCATAGATTTAATAATAACCAAGGGTCAAAATGCAATTAACCCGTTGTATTTTCTAATTTCTGTGATAATTGTTCATTCTATCATTGCGATATTTGCCAAACGCGATCCGCAACTGGGGCAAATAATTGCGGCAAAAATAAAATTATTCAAAGACAAAATACCTAAAAGATTAGCGGCATAAAAATGAATAAATTTTTTGAATATTTTGCAGGTGGTGGATTTCCAATAACTATTACTGTTTTGGCAATGGCGGTAATTTTTGTATTTATTTTGTTGATGATGTATCTGCCTGCATTGACGCGCCGTATTTTCCCCAGTTTTGGTTATGCGCGTTATTCACAATATATGCCGTTCAAAACTGTTTATAATGACGATTCTGTGGAATTATCAGATGGATCACTGGTACGGGTTTATCGGGTCAATGGTGTTCAAACCAGTATGCAAGATGACGCAACGCGTGAAAAATTTCTGGAATTGCGTACTCAATTATTTAACCAAATAAACGATTCAAATGCGGTGTTGCGGTTCTTTATGACGCGTGATGCCGCCGATGAAAATACTAATTACGAATTTGACCAGCCTGTATTACAGAAAATTTATGATAAATGGCGCGCGCAAGGGTTAAAAATATTTTTGAATAATTATTATATTGTTTTGACTGTATCTGGTGCAAATGCGCGTGATAAATTAAATCAATATGGAAATTATATAGAATCTATTTTGGCGGCATATAAACCGTCTGTATTGCGCAATAACAATACTGATAATATGGCGAAATTTTTCGGGCGCATTTTATCGCCAATTTCCAAGCCATCACCGCGCGTTTGTGATAATCGTTTATCTGAATTGGCAACTGTTGACGATGTGAATTTTATTCGTCATGGGCTGGTTCGGTATGTCAGTGGCAACCAGCAATCTTTTGCAGCAATGGCGTCTTTCAAAATGTCGCCTGATTATCTGGACGAAGATTTCTTTACATCTGTATCAACAATTCAAACAGAAATGGTTTGTATGAACGCATTTCGTATTATGGGCGCGTCCGAAGTAGAAGCCACAATTCGCCAACGACAAGCAACCGCAGACGAAAAAACAGATTCAACAGAACAGCAAATAAATGCGGCACAAAGTGCGATGGACGAAAATATTTCTGGTAATCAAACACTGGTGAATTTTTATCCGCTGTTTATTATATCTGGCGCAACCCAAGAAGAATTGAATAATTATATTGATGAATTCAAAAAGATTTGCGCGTCTTTTGGTATTTCGCCGATTATAGAAAATTTCGCTGCACAAGTTTCTTGGTTTGCACAAATTCCAGGCTTTGATACATTTCCGCGCAGTTTCAAAATGTTGTCGCGCACCGCGGCAATCAGTATTCCGATGTCCAGTACACCGCGCGGTGTTGCAAATTCTGATTGGGGTCGTGGGCCATTGGTTATATTTCCAACCGCCCAAGGTACACCGTATCAATTTCAATTTCATGTATCAGACAAACCTGCGGCGGTGGCGCATACTCTGACAATTGGGCCAACTGGGGGTGGTAAAACAACACTGTTTAGTTTCTTGATTGCGCAATCATTGCGTCATAAAAAATTAAAAGCATTTTTCTTTGACCGTAATAAAGGTGCAGAAATATTTACATTGTCTGTTGGTGGCAAGTATATAACGATGCAGGGCAAAGATAAAAATACAGACGAAAACGCAATTTCTTTTGAAACACATTTGAACCCGTTAAAAATATCTGATACGGCGGCAAACCGCGCATTTTTGCGGCGTTGGTTGGCAATGATTTCTGGTCAAGAAGATGCTTTTTCTGCAGACGAAATTGCGCGCGCTGTGTCGGTGAATTTTGACTATTTACCAGAAAAAGACCGTTTGCTGAAAAATCTGTGGGAAAGTTGTTTTTCGTCCGAAGGCAATATGCGTGGTGCATTAAAAAAGTGGGTTGACCCACTGCAATATGGCGATATGTTTAATGAATCTGCAGATACTCTTGATTTGCAATCGCGTCTGACGACATTTGATTTTACAGATATTTTGCAAGATGCGACATTGGCACCTGCGGTCATATCATATATTTTACATCGTATAAATAATATAACTGTGTCGGGTGGTAATCCGTCATTGATTATGATTGATGAAACAGCGCCAATGCTGGAAAACAAAATGTTTCGCGATAATTTTATTACAGGTCTGCAAGAAGGGCGCAAAAATCGTCAAGCATATATGGTTGCATTTCAACGCGCAAATGTTCTGGATAAATTAGGTATTGGCGATGTTGTTCGTGGTCAGGCGCAAACAGTACTGTTTTTCCGTAATCCTGCGGCAGACGCAAATGATTACGAACATTGGAATTTGAATCCACTGGAAATGGCATTTATTCAGGGCAAGGCATATCCTAATTTGAAACGCGCCGTATTATTATCAAGACCGGTCACAGGTGAATCTGTGATATTAAATACGGAACTGGGTGGGTTGGGTAATTTATTGCGGTTATTTGAATCAGGCCGTTCATCTGTATTACTGGCAGAAGAATTATACCAGCAATATGGAAATAGTTTTGTTTCAGAATACTTGAAAAAAAGCGGCGGTGGTGATTTATAAAAATGCAAATTAAAAATATAATTTTTTCTGCATTTTTATTTATTCCGACATTGGCATATTCTGACGATTGCATGCCGTATAAATTAAAGCCAACAATAAATTTAACCAGTCCACAATGGGTCAAACAAGTTGTTCAACCATTGCAAGAAATGGATTTATTACATGGTGATGTTATTGCGACAATGAATGACAATTATGATATTGTTGCAGACATTACAAATATAGAAGACGGATTTTGTGTCGCAATAAAAGAAATTGATGCAGATGTCGGATATAGTGATTTTCTGGTGCAAATTGATATTCGTCATAAACCGAACACATGTTCTTATGATGCGATTTTGGCACACGAAGACGAACATATTCGCGCATATTTATCTGTGATGGACGATTTTAATTCAGAATTAAAGAATTCTATTTATAACGCGGCAAATTCTATTATGCCAGTGTTTGTTCATTCTGAATCAGAAATAGATTCGGCAATTGACCAATTAAATAAAAAATTGCAATCGCACCCAGAACTGATTTTGGTAAAACAAAAAATAAACGCTGCGCAAGAGATAAGAAACAAGCGCGTTGACCAATTAGACGATGGCACATCGTTAAAAAAATGTTTTGAATAAAAATGCCCCAAACGGGGCAATTTTTATTTTCCGTGATTGAAACTGCCGCGTTTCAATGGTGTCTGTACAGGGTGCGATGCAAAGAAATCAAGGGCGCGTTTTATATCATTTATATACAAGTCTGCCAGATCGCGCGAAAATCCATGCTTGACCAAGACGCGCATAACAACAACATCTTGGGCATTTGGTGGCATAGAATACGCAGGCGACAACCACCCATTTGTGCGCAGGCGATCTGCCAAATCATACAGTGTGAAATTTACAGACGCATTTTTCTTTAACCGCCATGCGACCGCTGGTATGCCGTCTGTACCATCTGCAACTAAATCAAATATTTTTAATTTATTTAATTCGCGTGCCAGATATTTTGCCGTGTCATAACATGCGTCTTGTATACGTTTATAACCTTCAAACCCTAGGTGCAACAGATTATAATATTGACAGATTATTTGACCCGCTGGCCGCGAAAAGTTCAATGCAAATGTTGGCATATTTCCGCCCAAGTAATTGACCCAGAATATTAAATTATCTGGTAAATCTTGACGGGTGCGCCACACGACCCAACCAACACCCAATGGCGACAGACCGAATTTATGTCCTGATGAATTGATGGATTTTACACGCGGAATGCGAAAATCCCATTTTAATTCAGGCTGGCAAAACGGCGCCAGAAATCCGCCAGATGCCGCATCAACATGAATTGGAATATCAATACCAGTTTTGCGCTGGTATGCGTCCAGTGCGCGCGCAATTGATTCAACATTTTCATATCGGCCTGTGTATGTAATGCCCAATGTTGGCACAACCGCAATAGTATTTTCGTCAATATATTTCAACATTTCGTCAGGTGTCATCATTAAACGGTCGGGGGCAAGGGGTACTTCGCGCATTTCAATATCCCAATAGCGACAGAATTTATGCCAACAAATCTGAACGGGCCCACACACCAGATTTGGTTTTCCGCGTTTATGTGTTGATTGCCATTTGCGCAGCAGTGCCAATCCGCCCAGCATAGCCGCCTCGGACGACCCTGTTGTTGAACAGCCCATTGTTGTGCGCGGATTTGGACTGTGCCACAGGTCAGCCAGCATTGCGACACATCGGCGTTCTATTTCTGCGGTTTGTGGGTATTCGTCTTTATCAATCATATTTTTATCAATAGATTGATCCATTAATTTATGAGAATTTTCATCAACCCATGTCTGACAGAAAGTCGCCAGATTTTGCCGTGCATTACCGTCCATCATTAATTCATCGCGAACCGCTTGGTATATGCGGTCTGCGTCTTGTTCACGGCGTGGCATTTTGAAATCTGGCAGAACATGTTTCAGTTCATCTGACGCGAAAATATCGTCATCAACCATATCGCGGATTTGTTTTTTAGAATCAGATTGTTTTTTCATACTTTCTCTCCATTTTGTGAATATATTAAATTAATCACAAATTTAGCGAAAAAATGATATAGGTATCAAATCGGTTACGGTCAAGGAAATCCGCACAAAATACTTGATTTTTAGGATTTTCTGTTCTAATCTGAGGCATATAAGTAAACATTAAGGACGAACCATGAATAAAAACATCATCAGAGTATCTTTAATATTCCCAATCATTTTGATGGCAGTAACCGCACATGCGCAAGATACATCGGTTAGTGATTATAATTCCTTACAAAAAGCGATTGAAGATGGTTTGAAAAAGCCTGAATCTGCGATAGATTTAAGTGCTGATATTACATTTGATGCAAATAGTAAATATTTTGATTTAAAAGGAACTGGTGAACAATCTAACCCGAATATGGTTATTAATGGTAATGGGCATACATTAAAGGGTTATAATAAAAATAGTAATGGAAATAAACAATCCACAATGAACGGTGATGCGTTTATTATTGGTGCAAATACAACATTAACACTAAAAAATATAACATTAAAAGAGTTTTGGGGCAGCAGTAGCGTTGCAAATTCAGGTGCCATCATAAATCATGGCACTTTGGTTTTACAATCTGAACAAAATAAAGATGTTAAGTTTGAAAGCAATAATGGTGGGTCGCGCCGTGGAACAAACGCTGGTGATATTTATAATGCGCCACACGCAACTATATTAATAAACGGTGAGGCTGGAACAGTTTCATTTGGTACTGGTATATATGGTGATGGTACTATTACTCATGATGGTGAAAATACAGTTGAATTAGGTGGAAATAATGACCAGTTCAAAGGTAAATTTGAAAACAAGAAAGGCAAGGTTACTGTTAAAAAAGGTGCAAATTTATTTGGTGGGCAAAATATATTTGAAAGCGGTTCAAGCCTGACTTATTTGTCCAGCAGTGCAGTTACTGGACATCTGACATTAAATGGTGGTGTTGATGTTACTGTTGGTGACGA